>JABMSA010000032.1 GCA_013202185.1 Planctomycetota bacterium | reverse complement strand
CAATATGATTAGTACATCCATTTCAATGACGAAGAACGATGTCCATCTCCGAATACAGATCGACGACGACGACGATTCGGATGTCGAGACAATCGCCTGAACCAGGATTCGCAAGCGCACCCCGCGCACACTGACCCTGCAAAAACTATTTGCCAATGCACGGCCAACCCATTATAATTAGCCCGTTGCCCTTTGCGGGCATCCGGTCAGGAGAGATCACAACACGAAAGCTTGAGTTATGCCGAGTCTCGAGACTACATACGTTGGCCTGAAGCTGCCCAGCCCGGTAGTGGTGGCCTCGTCGGGCGTGTCCGAAAAAGTGGCTCTGATGAAAACGGCCCAGGAGCACGGCGCGGGCGCCATCGTGATGAAATCGCTGTTCGAGAACGAGGTCACCCGCATCGCGCCCACGCCGAGGTTCGCGATCCTTCGGCACAATCTGGGAAACAACAAGACTTTCACGTTCTACTCATACGAGCAGGCCAGCGTGTGGGGCCCGGACCGTTACGCGAAGGAGGTGGAGGCCGCCCGCAGCGAGGTGGGCGTGCCGGTGATCCCCAGCATCAACTGCTGCACGGACGAAGGGTGGGTTTCGTATGCCAGGCTGATGGAGCGCGCGGGCGCGCCGGCCATCGAGCTGAACATTTCGTGCCCGCACAGCTCGATCACGTTCACCGGCGGCGAGGTGGTAAGCAACCTCCTCCACGCCGTCGAAATCGTTCGGGCCGAGGTGAGCGTGCCCATCATTCCGAAGCTCAGCGGGCAGCTCACGGCGCCGATGCGGGTGGTTCACGAGGTCGAAAAGCGCAAGGCCGACGGCGTGGTGATATTCAACCGCTTCACCGGGCTGGATATAGACATCGAGGCCGAACGGCCGATAATGCATGGCGGATACGCCGGTCACGGCGGCCCCTGGGCGATGCTGTACCCGCTGCGCTGGATCAGCGAGATCGCGCCGCAAACGTCGTTGGATATCTCGGCGACGAGCGGGGCGGTGGCCGCCGAAGATATAATCAAGTACCTGTTGGCCGGCGCCAACAACGTGCAGTTGTGCACCGCTATCTACATGAACGGCTTCAAGGTGATCCGCGAGCTGAACGACGGCCTGGCAGCTTGGATGGCAGCCAAGGGCTACGACAGCATCGGTGATTTTCGCGGGCGGGTGTCGGGCCCGGCGATCCTCGGCGTGGACGAGGTCGACCGCAAGCACCACCACGCGGCCCAGGTCGACGGCGAGCTGTGCGTAGGATGCGGAATTTGCAAGGAGATTTGCATCTATTCGGCGCCTCAGATTGCGAACAAGAAGGCCACGATCACGCAAGGCTGCGACGGATGCGGGCTGTGCGCTTGTCTTTGCCCGAAATCGGCAATCAAGATGGTCGACAACAAAGGTAAGGCCTGAGGCGCGTGATGAGCTTCGCGTGATCGTCGCAAGATCCGACCGCACTGCCCGGAGGGAGAAATGAAAAGGCTTGTGCCTCTGATTCTGCTCCTTGCCGCCGCCTGTGTTGCACCAGGCAGGATGCGGCGCGAAGTGGTCGAACAAAACCGTCGCGAGATCCTCGCCCTCGCCGGAGAGGGCAAAACAGACCAGGCGTGGGAAAAGTACTTCGAACTGGTCAACAGGTCCGCTGTCGACCAGTATCCTGATTTGCTCTTTGAGATCGCCACCGAAACGCTCAGGCAGGGCATGCGTGCGCCGCATCCGGAGGTGCGGCTGCAGGCGGTCAGATCTCTGCGCTATGCCGACGGCGACTTTGCGTTCGACGCCGCAATCGTGCGGCTGGAGGATGCGGACCTCTCCGTGCGCGCTGCTGCGGCCGACCTGCTCCTCGAGTTGGCGCGCCCCGAGGCGGCCAAGCTCATCAGGTCGCAGCTCAAGCCGCTTCCAGCCGCAGAGCAGGAGCTGTTCATGACCGACAGGCTTCGCGCGCACGAGAAGCTGCGCATGCACGCGCTTCTGGCGCTCGCGGCGCTCGGCGAGAAGTCGCTCCCGACGGCCCCTGCGGTCGACGCGATGAGCAGCTCCGATCCACGGACCCGCGCCCTTGCCGCACGGGCCCTTGGCGAGATGGGCAGCCGCGACGCTCTGCCTTCACTCAGGTACGGCCTGGAAGAAGGGATCGAATGGCAGGTCAACGCCGCTTCCGCCGAGGCGTTGCTGAAGCTCGGCGAGCGTGGGTTGATAGATGGTTTTGCCCTCGAGGCCGCCCAATGCGAGTACCCGGAAAAGATCGTGTGGGCGATCGACCAACGCCAGTACCACGACCTTGGCCCGACGGTCGATTGGATCCTGAAAGAAGGCACGTACAACAGATCGGAGGAAGTGCGCGCAAGAGCGGCGGTTGCCCTGGGCGAGATGAACGCCAACCAGGCAGTGCCAAGGCTCAAGGAAATGCTCCGGCACTTCGAGGCAATTGTCAGAGTGTCGGCGGCATATGCGCTCGTTAGGTTGAACAACCGCGCGAAGATCAGGGTGATAGTAGACGCAACGCACTTTCCCGACCCCGAAGTAAGGGCCAGATCGGTCGAGTATCTTGTTGCGCTTGGCAACCGCCGCTATGTGCGACTGTTTCGCAGCTTGCAGGAAGACCCCGACGCGCGCGTGCGTCTTGCGGCGACGCTGGCCTTCCGGCCCGACGGCATCATTCCGCCGGACGAGACGTTCAAGTACCTTGCCTGGCCCCTGGGCGACGACGACGCCACGGTGAAGTTTGCCGCGGCCGCACTGATACGCAGCATCTGGCAGCCGAAAGCAAGAGAATAACATGGAAGCGAAATTCATAGTAATCGAAGGAATCGACGGCACGGGAACAACAACCCAAAGCTTGCGCCTTCGCAACGCACTAGTTGCCCGCGGCGAGAGATGCATCCTCACTAGCGAGCCAACGCCGGGCCCGATCGGATCGGTCATTCGCCTCGCACTCGGCGGCAGGCTGAGCCTCTGCCCGGCAACCAACGCCGCGCCGGCCGGGGAAGAAGCGCTCTATGCTCTGCTATTTGCCGCCGACAGGCTCGACCACCTCCTCAACGAAATCAACCCTGCACTCGACGCGGCAACACATGTGGTTACCGACAGATACTACCTGTCGTCATTTGCCTACCAGGGCACACGCTGCGATCTGGCGTGGCTCAGGCAGCTCAACGCGCGCGCCCGCAAGCCCGATGTCACCTTCCTCTTCGACGCCGACCCGGCAGTTTGCCTCGAGCGCATCGGCAAGGAACGCCACGGGCGCGAAAGATACGAGACGCTGGAGCACCTCCGGGCCATTCGCGACAACTACCTGCGCATCGCCGAAATCCTCCGCACCGAAGGCGAGCAGATCGTCCTGATCGACGCGACGAAGCCCATCGAAGCCGTCCACGAAGAAATCCTTCGGCACGTCTTGAGCGCTGATGGGTGATGCATGTGGAGCCAATGGCATTAACTTGAGGGCGTCCGCCCGGGTAGGGGAAAACTAGGGACGGTTACCTATTTTTCGATCTCGAGCGAGATGGCAAACCGAAGCATGGTCGCTTTCCCAAGCAACGTTGTCGGCCACTGAACCAAGAATAGGTAACCGTCCCTGGTTTTCCGAATCCTTCGCCATTGAACGTTTCCTTTGACATCACGTCAGTCACTCGCCAGTTCCGGTCCCTGGCGCTATGAGGCACCCTCCCGCCAGGCGGCGAAGATCATACCGCGACATTTTTCCGATGGAATTCGCCCGCTGAGCGTGATATAATGAAACCGATTCGAGAACCCTGAAAATGGAGGTACGATGCAGGCGAAACTGGCCCTCGAAGACGGCACCATCTTCACCGGCAAGGCGTTCGGCGCCGAAGGCGAACGCACCGGCGAGGTCGTCTTCAATACGTCGATGATGGGCTACCAGGAGATCCTTACCGATCCCTCCTACGCCGGCCAAATCCTCATGATGACCTATCCGCTCATCGGCAACGTGGGCGTCAACGAGGAAGACTGCGAATCCGACCGCCCGTGGGTCGAGGGCTTCGTCGTCCGCGAGCTCAGCCGCATCCCCAGCAACTTCCGCGCGTCGGGGTCTCTCGAGGATTACCTCAAGAAGCACGACATCAT
>JABMSA010000431.1 GCA_013202185.1 Planctomycetota bacterium | reverse complement strand
GATTGTATCCGTCCCTGATCACCTGATACATTATAACGGTGAAAGTTATTTGCAGGGCCATTAAGCGATTCTTGGCGCCTTCAAGGAGCTTGTGCGCCTGAAAAAAAAACCCGGGCGGATGAGGCCTTACCTGCCTCACCCGCCCGGGTTTCATGTCACGTTCTCTTCTTCCTGTCGATTACAGGCCGGCCTGATCGAGAAGCTTCGGCACCAGGCTGTCCCAGCCCAGCGGCATGATGTGCACGCCGTTGCAGCAGTCTTTCATCTGCTTGATGAGCCGCGCGGCGATCTCTACGCTTTTCTTCTTGCGCTCCTTCTTGCCTACGGATGCCATCTCTTCGATGAGGGCGTCGGGCACTTGCACGCCCGCGACGTTGGAGTTCATGAATTTTGCCATGCCGGCTGATTTCAGCAGCACGATGCCGGCGAGCACGGGTACGCCGAAGCCCGACACTTTTTTCATGAAATCTTCCATCTGCTGCGGGTCGTAAACGGCCTGCGTCTGGAAGAATTTGGCGCCGGCTTCGACCTTTGCTTTCATCTTGATGATCTGCGGCTCAACGGGCTCACTGGCGGGCGACACAACGGCGCCGGTGAAGAAGCTCGGCGTGCCGTCGAGGTCGTTGCCGGCCATGTCCTTGCCGGATGCAAGGGTGTTTGCGGCCTTCAGCAGCGTTACGCTGTCGAGGTCGAAAACGCCCTTGGCTTCCTTGTGGTCGCCCAGGCTCACGTGGTCGCCGGTGAGGCACAGCACGTTCTCGATGCCCCATATAGCGGCGCCGAGCAGGTCGGACTGCAACGCCAGGCGGTTGCGGTCGCGGCAGACCATCTGCAGAACAGGCTCGAGGCCCATCTCCCGCAGCTTGATGCACACGGCCAGGCTGCTGACGCGCATCACCGAGCTTTGGATGTCGGTGACGTTGATGGCGGCGACCTTTCCGCGAAGGTGTTCGGCCTCTTCAAACATCTGCTCGACGTTGGTTCCTTTGGGCGGGCCGATCTCGCCCGTTACTACGAATTTGCCGGATTGGAGGGCTTCACTGAAGTTGCTCATTTATCTTCCGCCTCCTTCTTGTGCTCCCACACGAGGGTCCGTGGCGAGCTTACGGTGGAGTAATCTTTCGGGTCCTTCACGGTTTCCATCCAGCCGAGCTTGCCTCGCTCGCGCAGGCGCTCATAGATCAGCAGCCAGGCGCAGTCCTGCTCGGGATCCACTTCGCACTTGCCGTCGGGGCTGTATCCGCCGCATGGGCCGTTCATCAGGCCCTTGGCGCAGCGTGTGACGGGGCAGATGCCGCCGGTTTCCTCGAGGATGCACTTGCCGCAGGCGCTGCACTTCTCGACATACTTGCCCAGGCGCACCACGTTGCCGATGAACAGCGAATCGACGCCGGGATGCGCGATGACTTCCAGCCCGTCGCCGATGGTCTGCACGGCGGTGCCGCACGCGAGAACGAGAACCGAGTCCGATGCGTCGAGCTGCTCCTTGAGTTCTTTGCCGCGTTTGCGTACTTCGCCGCTGAGGCAGGCGGTGTCGAGCACGTATGTGCCGGTCACCTGCTTGCCCTGTTCTTCGAGCTTCTGTTTCATCTGGGCCAGTTCGTCTTCGCCGCCGGTTTTACATGCGGTGGCGCAGTCGGCACAACCAAAGATGAAAACCTTCTCCTCACCTTCGAGGGCGCTCATGATTTCCTCGAAGGCTTTCTGCTTCTGGATGATCATCTATCGTATAACCTCCGCGATGGAAAGGGCCGCCTGCTGCGGCTGCCCATTGAAATATTCCGGACGCCCGGTCGGATCAGCCGTCCGTTTCCATGATTGCGACTACGTCGCCCACGCCTACGATGTCGTCTTCCTCGACCTTTTTCTCGACGAGCTTGCCGGTGACCGGAGCGGGGATGCGAAAGTCGGCCTTGTCGGTTACGACCTCGACGAGGTCATCGCCTTCGTTCACATCGTCGCCTTCATCGAAGTACCAGAAAGACACGGTAGCTTCTTCGTCCTTGTTTTCTTCGTCGCCCACGAGGGGCACTTTCACTTCAATCGTGGCCATTGAGAGAATCTCCCTTTCAGTGAGTTTTGCCGGCGATTTTCCGGCATTTCTTGACGCCGGCGCCGAGCATTTCCTTTGCGCCGGGCTCATCCAGGATTATAAGATAGTCTGTGCGTAGATACAAGTGCATAAGCGTTGGCTTCAGCCGTTGCGCCGCTTGATTTTCCCCCACGCCTGGTGCTGAAGAAAGCTCTCGCCGATGTTGCCGGCCATCTCGGTGAAGCGGCCCGCGTCTACGGCGAATGAGAGGATTGCGGGGTCTTCCGCTGCACGGGCGCTGGGGTCGAACATTCCCAGGACGGCGCGGTGCGTGCCGCGCTGCGCCTCGAGGCGGGGAAATGCCACGATCGATCCGCACCCGGACGTGAACGGCGCGATGACGCCATCGACGCCTCTGTCGTAGCAGGCGAGGAAGAACAACCCCGCAATCGAATCGGGCTTGGCCAGGAAGATAATCGCCTCGGGCTGCAGCTCGCCGCCGTAGGTATCGAGACGCTGAAACACCAGGCATTGTCCGCCTGCGGCCGGCGGCGGATATTCGCTCCACACGCGTCGGCAGAGGTCGGGCGTCTTGAGGTAGTGCTCGCCCTCCGGGCCGCCGGGTGTGCCGGTCGAGACGTATTCGGCCTGCCCGTCGCTCGGCCCTCCGGCAAAGCCGCAATAGAACCGCCCGCCGAAGCAGCCGGCGTCGCCGGAAACAACGACCGCTTTTTTTTCTTCGACTTTTTTCAGGAGCGCCACAAAACAGCCGCTCTCGCCTTTGAGGCCTATTGCGTCGTCGGGGCGGGTGTCCTGGTAATGCAGCCCTATCGGATGCCTGTCGAGCGCGAGGTCGGCCATTACGGTTTGGGTTACGTCGGACCAGTTCATGTTGGGTTTGCCTTTCCGTGTGAAGCGGTCGAGTTTATCGCAAGCGGGTGGAGAGCGCCGGCGCGGTGTAGCCTTCTTACGCCTTTTCGACCACTTCTATTATTCGGTCGAGGTCGTTGGGGGTTTGCACCGGCATGTTGCGGAATCGTGCGTTCTTTACGCCGTACTTCGCGAAGGCCTGCTCGAAGGCCTCGCCCCGGGCGGAGTGATAGTTGACGGCGGCGTTGGGGTCCTTGAGCTGGTGCCCGGTGAGAATGCACACTACCGTTTCGTCGGGCGCGATGAGGCCTTCGTCGCGAAGCTTTCGGGCGCCTGCCACGGACGCCGCCGACGCCGGCTCGCAGCCAATGCCCGACGCTCCCACCTTCGCCTTGGCGTCGAGGATCTCTTCGTCGGTCACCTCCCGAACAACGCCGCGGGTGAAGTCGAGGGTCCGCAGTGCCTTCTTGAGGTTGACGGGGCGGTTGATCTCGATGGCGCTGGCCAATGTAACGGCGCGGATGTTTTCGGCGTCGAGGTAGGCGTAGTATTCGTCGATGATCGAGTCGTCAACGTTGCCGCCGTTCCACTCGATGCCGCGCCCGTTCACCAGCTCCGAAAGCGTGCGTGCGCCGGTGGAGTTGATGATCGCCACGCGCGGAATCTTGTTGATGAGGCCGAGCTGCTCGAGCTCGACAAACGCCTTGCCGAACGCGGAGCTGTTGCCCAGGTTGCCGCCGGGCACTATCACCCAGTCGGGCGGCTGCCAGCCCAGGCCCTCGAGCACTCTGTACATTATCGCCTTCTGCCCCTCGAGCCTGAAAGGATTCAGCGAGTTCATCAGGTATATGCCGAGTTGCTTCGATACCTGCTGCACGCGTTCCATGGCGTCGTCGAAGTCGCCGTCGATCTGAATTGTAACGCCGCCGTAATCGAGTGCCTGGCAGAGCTTGCCGTATGCGATCTTGCCGCTGCCGATGAACACAAACGCCCTGATGCTGCCGAGAGCGGCGGCGAACGATGCCATCGACGCGGAGGTGTTGCCGGTGGATGCGCACGCCACGCGCCTGGCCGAGACCATGTTGGCGTGGGTGAAAGCGCCGGTCATTCCGTTGTCCTTGAATGATCCGGAGAAGTTCATTCCCTCGTATTGAAGGTGCAGCCTGGCGGGATCGAGGCCCGCGTATTGCGCTACTCCCGGCGCCCGGCGGAGTTGTGTTTGGCCTTCGCCGATGCTTACGACCTTGTTGTCGGGTGCGAAAGGCATCAGCTCGCGAAAGCGCCACACGCCGGAAAAATCGAGGGGATTGCGACGCGTGGCCCAGCGGCGCTCGAATTCATCGAGAGAGTGCGGCACGCTCAGCCGTTCCCAGTCGTAGGCGGCGTCGAGCAGATTGCCGCACTTGTCACATTTGTGCAGCACCTGGGCGATGTCGTAGGTGGCCCGGCACTGCGGGTTGATGCACTGCTGCCATGCGAGGTCGGGCATTGTTACTCCGGAAGCTTTTCAGGTTTGGGATCGCGCGTGCGGGCGTCAGGCCTTCTCCCATTCCGCCTTGAGGTGTTCCACCACTACGGGCCCTTGCGCGGCGAGGTCTTCCCACGCGCTTTCGACCGAGATGCGGCCGTCGTAATCGGCCTGCTGCAGCGCCCTGAAGAACGAACTGTAATCGAAACCGTCGTCCGGCAAGGGGCACATCCGCGTGACCGGATGGGCAATATGAACGTGTGCGAGCAGCTCGCTGCCGGCGATGATATTTTCGTAGGGCTCGTTTTCCTGCCCCACGTGATACAGATCGGCCAAGGCGCGGATAGCGGCGTGATTTGCGCGGCCGGCCAGCTCGTAGCCCTCCTTCACGAGGTTGATGATGTTGCACTCGCGCGTGCACAGCGGCTCGACTGCGATAGTGATGCCCTTAGCCTCTGCGATGGGGGCGATGGCCTGGAGGAACTCGCCCACCTGGCCCATGGCCTGATCGAAAGGAAATCCCTCGGGCACACCGCGCGCGCCGCCGCTGCCGAACACGATCACTCCGGCGCCGACTCCCGCCGCGCGCCTGCAAACGACCGTCACGTACTCCTTGAGGGCATCGAGATCAACGTTTGGCCCGGTGATTTTCAACTCGCCCGGAATGAAGCAGTTGAACGCTTCGGGCTTGAGATTGGCGCCGGCGATGCTCTCGCGGACCTTTGCGAATTCCGCGTCGGGCTTGCCGGGCAACAGTTCCGCCACCGTCGGCTCGATGTATTCGAAGCCTGCATCTTCGGCCGCCTTGTCGTTAGTGATCTGCGTGCACAATCCGAGTTTCATAGCCGTGTTCCAATCATCATTCCGTGGGTCTTGCTTCAGTTATCCGTGAGCGCCATTTTGACATAGGCGGGTCAAAAAATCAAGCAAAAACGATGCCTGGCGCGGTGGTAGAGACGGGCCGGTGGCCCG
>JABMSA010000430.1 GCA_013202185.1 Planctomycetota bacterium | reverse complement strand
CTCCTCAAGAACGAAAAACTTGAAGACGCCGGGGAGGCTTTCCTCAAGTTGCTGCGCGATCAGCCCGACAACACGGATGCGATCGTCGGCCTGATGAAGGTGAGCCGGTTTTACACGCAGCAAGACAAGGCGGACAAGGCGCTGGAGTGGCTCGATCGCACCCTGGAGATTGCAGAGTTCAAGGAAGAGCTGCACATTGCGGCCGCTATGGTTCACATCAGGAAAAAGAATGAAGAGAAGGCCCTCGAGCACGTTCGCGATGCAGTTGGAACCGAAACCTGCACGCCGCAGATACTGAGCGCCGCACTGACCTGCCTTGCCGAAATGGACAGATTCGACGGCGAGAGCCGCGAGGTGGCCGAAAGGCTTCTCTCGATGCAAAAGAAATCGGTCGACGCCTACCTCTTCCTCGGGTTGTGGCACCAGAACAATGATCAGCTCGATGAAGCGCGCACCTACCTCCTGCGGGCCGTATTCCTCAATACAAACGACCTCCGGGGGCGCCTGATGCTGGGCAGGCTGTTCGAGAAAACCGAAGAATACGAACTCGCGGAGCGCGAATACATCAAGATAACCAAGATCGCCCCCGACTACTTCGGCGGCTACCTCTGCCTGGCCGAGCTATACCAGAAGACCGGCGACGAAAGCCGCGCAAGAATCTTCAAGGAAGAAGCCGACAAACGGAAAAGGGACCTTCTCGGGGCGGAAAACCAACCCGCAGACGAACCTGCCGAAGACGGCAAGCAGGAAAAGCCGAAGTAAACGCAACGGCTTTGAAATCGAAGCCGCCCACCCGAACATATTTCATGTATCAGGTACTTGATTTTCCAAGGCCGAAAAGCCTGCGGAACAGCTTTGCCGTTGGTACTGCACTTCAGAATACATGTTTTTCCAATCGCTTGACAGCAATGAATGCAATAATTAACTTGACAATACCGGTGGACTTCCGTATACTTTCAAGTCTATTTTTTGCACACGGGGCTCGGCGCCTCGAGCCGATCATGGTGCCCGACAAGGAACGTGCATCGGCGGCGTGCTGAGTCGGGAGACAGAAATGCCTGATTTCAGAGCTTACATCGACGGCAAGACGAAGAGTCGCGATGACGGGGGATGTTCGTACGTCACCGGCTCCGACGGCTGCCCGCTGGCAGGTGGAATATCAATAGCGGACCGTTTTTTCCACTGCGACGGCAAAGGCCAGCCGGTTGCGCTGCACGTTTTGTATCTCGTGGATGATTTCGGCGAGGTGGTCCTCAACACGCTGCCGTTGCCCGATACCGACGACCCGTACAATCTCGGCATTGAGCTTGGCCGTGCGAAGCTCGCGCAGATCGAGGATCGGCGCCAGGCGTGGTCGGCAAACGGTTTTGCCTCCTCCCGCAGGCTGAGAGACGAAATCGAACGTTCGAAAAAGCTGCTGCACAAGGCGGCAACAATGCAGGCGGATAACCCCGTTCAAGCCGCATCAGTTGCCGAGAAAGCCCTCACGCGCCTCCTTTGGGCGGGCGAACGCCTGGCCATCGAAGCCGCAAACCACGGCATCGCCAAGAGGAAGGCAGATGGCTCGGCGAAGCAAATACTCCTCGGGGCAAACTGCTTTGGCCTCAACGGCAGCGCAGAATACAAGAAGCACTTCGCCAAGCTCTTCAACTATGCCACGCTGCCTTTTCACTGGGGCAGCTTCGAGCCGGAGCCCGGCAACGAAGATTGGCCGAAAATACAGAACATGCTCGATTGGCTGCGCCCAAACAACATAAAGGCAAAGGGGCACCCTCTCGTCTGGTTCTTCGAGCCCAGCTACCCGAATTGGGCTCGGCGAGGATCTTTTGAAGAGCTGCAGCAAATCAACGCCGACCGAGTCGGCCGGGTGGTAAGCCGCTGTTCAGACGAAATCGCATCCTGGTGTGTCATCACCCAGGCTCACGACATCGACCACGCAAACATGTTCGGGCTCAGCCAAGAGCAACTGCTCGAGATGACCGCCGCAGCCGTCCGCGCAGCCCGCGCAGCCAACCCCCGCATCACCACCATAATCAGCGTGTGCTCGCCCTTCGGCGAATATGTGTCGCAGAAAAAAGACAAGCTGTGCCCGGGCAGATACTTGAGAGCCTGTATTGACAAAGGTATCAACTTCGACGCAATCGGGATGCAATGGTACTATGGATCGGGCGGGCACTACTGCCGCGACCTGCTCGAGATCTCGGATCGGCTCGACAAATTTGGCGATTTAGGAAAGCCCGTACACATAAGCGAAATCGGCTGTCCATCGTCCTCAAAGCCCGACCCGCACCACATGCTCGGCGACGCCACAGTGCAAGACGCAGGCGAATGGCACGGCAAATGGTGCGAAGCCCTCCAAGCCAAGTGGGTGGAAGAATTCTACACCATCTGCTGCAGCAAGTCGTTCGTCGAAGCCGTCACCTGGTGGGACTTCGCCGATTACCCCCAGCACTACTTCACACACGCCGGGCTGCTGCGCGAAGACTTCTCACCCAAGCCCGCCTACCACAGGCTGCACGACCTCGCGCGAAACCTGGGGATCAAACAATAGTAGCTGTCCGCCTCAGAAGGCGGTGCGACGAGCGAAGACGCTCGTCGAGGTTAATTGTTCAATGGCGATCGTCTTGGCAGGCGGTGCGACGAGCGAAGACGCTCGTCGAGTATGTGTTTAGCGTGTCCTGAGACGTATCGGCTGTGGCAATGTCGCCTGCCCTCGGGCAGGCTCGCGGGCCTTGCGGCGCGCCCCCCTGCCGCCTTG
>JABMSA010000429.1 GCA_013202185.1 Planctomycetota bacterium | reverse complement strand
GGGGGATCTCCTCGATGGCGTAAATACCGAGCCGCTCGATGGCGGCGAACATCTCGTCGAGGTCCTCCTCGAACTCGGTGACGGGGTTTCCGAGCACCGGGTATGAAGGTATCGATCCGTACTCGCGAAACATTGCGATCATTCGTTCCCACGACAGGAATGCCTCGGGCGACTCCTCCACGTAAGCGGGCCTGCCGGCCTTTACCAGCCGGGCGCGAAGCATGTTCTGATACGATGCGTCGTTGGCGAGGTCGCTCTCTTCAATGTCGCCGGCGAGCTTCGTGATGTATTCCATCCTCATCGACTGATCGGGTATCGAGCGGGCTATCAGCTCGGCGAGTGACTGGCACACGTGGCGCTCTGTGGTGTTGCCGCGCGGTGTGAACACGAGCACGTCGCCAAACACCATCTGCAGCTTCGGCTCGAGCGGCGCCATGAGCTTGTTGAGCTTTTCGACTATTTTCCTGTTGCGATCCATCAGGGATCGTTTCATGATGTCCAAGTCGTTGCCTCCCTTGGAGCCTTCGGCCAGTGGGGTCACAATTCCTTTTGCCGAGAGGTAGGTGCGGCCGGCGTTTCCGGGGTCGTTGCAGCGCACGCCGGCGTCGCGGAGGCTTGTGTCCATCGCCACGGCCTCCATGCTGAAAGTTGCGCGGAGGCCGAGTATGCGGCAGGCCTCGCGAAACTCATCGTGCCCGTCGATGGTGTAGTGGTCGTTGATGCCGAGCACGTCGAGCCCCGCCAGGAATCCTTGCCAGGCCGCTTCGGACGGGCTGCGGAAAATGCCGAAGCTCTCGTTTGTGTGGATGTGAGTGTTCGTGCCGCGCCGCCGCTTGGGCGAGGGTGTTTTTCCGGTGTCGGCGAGGTGCTTGAGCTGTGCAAGCGCCTCGAGCCTGTCGATCGATGCCCAGGCTTCGCCGCTGTGGGCCGCTCTGAAACCATCGTATGCGAATTCGTCCTTGCGGGGGTTTCCAAGTGCTCGTACAAGATCGTCGGTTCTCATGGAATGCAGTCCGTGGTTGTTCGTTTGGTCCAATCGGGCCGGTCAGGGCCGATCCGAATCGTCGTCGTCGTCGAACGCTTTTTGCGCCGAACTTTTGCTCCTGTCGGGCAAGCCGGCAGGGGGCCTCGGCACAAGCCCGGCGAACCTGACCGGAGGGCAACCGATCGAGGGTGAAGATCGGCGGCCACTTTATTGTTTTACGGCGGGCAGCGATATGGTGAAAGTGCTTCCTGCGCCGACCTCGCTCTCGACGCCTACTTCGCCGCCGTGCATTTCGACGAACCTGCGGACCACGGGCAGGCCCAGGCCGATCCCGCGGCGTCCGAATTCATATTCGCCCGATGTGTGATGCGAGGTGTCGAACGTGCTGAAGAACCTGCGGAAGATATGTGGCAGCTCTTCGGGCGGGATTCCGATGCCCGTGTCGGAAACGGTGATATCCACGAAGCCTTCCTTCTTGCCCGGCGTGGCTGCGACGGTGATGCGTCCGTCGTCTCGCGTGAACTTTACGGCGTTCATGAGAAGATTGACGAGCGCGTCGATTATCAGCGACGGCTCAACGTCGACGGGGGGCAGGCCATCGGATACCATCGTTTCGAGGTTTTGCCGGCGCATTTCGACGAACGGCTGAACCTGGTCGACGGCGCGCTCGACGAGTTCGCCCGGCGGCATATGCTGCTTGTTCAGCGGATGCTCCCATTCCTCGGATTCCATCAGCTTGGCCATGTTGACCACTATGTTTGCGAGGCGGTTGGCGCTTTCGATGATCGATTGCAGCTCCCTTGGTGTTTTTTCGGCCCGACGTGCAAGCAACTTGGCAAAACCCGAGATGACGAAAACCGGCGTGCGAAGCTCGTGGCTGGCGATGTCTACGAATACGGATTTTACGCGGTCGAGTTCCTGCAGATCCTCGTAGGCATTGCGCAGATCTTCGTTTGCTTCCTTCAGGTGTTCGTTGGCGACTGTCAGCTTCCCCATCAGGTGCTCGCGTTCGGCGACCAGGCGGTACTGATCCATCGCCTGCGCGATCACTGTTTTCAACTCATCGGGCTCCCAGGGCTTGGTGATGTATCGATAAACGCTGCCCTCGTTGATGGCCTCGATCACCGTTCGGACGTCGGCGTATCCGGTGAACACGAGCCTGATGACGTCGGGATAGCGTTCCTTGACGGCGGCGAGGAACTCGGTGCCGGTCATCTCGGGCATGCGCTGATCGGCCATCACCACGTGCACTTCGTTCCGGGCGAGTATTTTCATTGCCTCGGGGCCGCTTTCGGCAGTATGCACTTTGTAGTCGAGCCGGAAGAGATCGTGCAGCGAATGCAGGATGTTGATTTCGTCGTCGACTACGAGAAGCGGCCGCTTTTCCTTGGGTGTCATCGATGTTTCTCCGTGCCGCGCAGCGGCAGGCTTATCGTGAATGTTGCTCCTTCGCCGGGCTCGCTTTCCGCGTCGATGGAGCCTTCGTGTTCGCGCACGATACCGTAGCTTACGCTCAGGCCGAGGCCGGTTCCCTGGCCTTGCTGTTTTGTGCTGAAGAACGGATCGAATATCTTCGGCATGTGTTCCGGTGCGATGCCGTGGCCGGTGTCGACTATCCTTATGACTACCCGCCCTTTTTCCACCAACGTGCGCAGCACGATGGTACCGCCGAGCGGCATGGCCTGGATGGCGTTCATTATCAGGTTGAGAAACACCTGGTTGAGCCGGCCGGCGGAGCAGCGTACCATCGGCACCACACCATACTCTCGAACAACATCTATGCCTGCCGATACAAGGTGATAGCCGACCAGTTCGAGGGTTGTATCCAGCGCCTGCTCAACGTCGAGGTCTTCCGCCTCCTGCTCTTCCAGCCTCGAGAAGTCTTTCAGATCGACAACTATTGCCTTTACGCGGTTCAGGCCGTTGAGCGTGCTCGAGAAGATGCGGTCGACGCTTTTCTCGAGGTAACCGACGTCCAGATCCTCTTCCATCTCTCCGATGCGCCGCACTTCGGCCCGGTCGAAATCGCCGGCTTGCCGCAGCCGCCTGTACTTCAGCAGAATGTCCATGATCGCGCGGTAGTCGCGCTCGATCACCGAGAGGTTGTTGAGAATGAACGACAGGGGATTATTGATTTCATGTGCGACCCCCGCCACCAGCAGCCCCAGCGAGGCCAGCTTTTCGGTCTGGATCAGGTTTATCTGCGTTTCCTGAAGCTGCGCCATGGCCTCCTCGAGTTGTGCCCGGGCTTCAACGGCCTTTCTGTTCTCTTCGGCAAGCTCGGCTGTGCGCCGTGCAACTTTTTCCTCGAGGCTGGACTGCGTTTTCATCACGGCGTCGGCCATGCGGTTAAACTCGTTGGCCAGGTCGTCGAGCTCGTCGTCGGCCGGCACCGGGCTGCTGGCCGCCGGATGCGGATGATGAGGCTCGATGCGGTAGGCAAGGTCGCCGTCGGCAAACGTGCGGGCGCCACGGATCAGCCGCTTGATAGGCACAACTACCTGCCGGTGTGATGCGTAGAGCCCGATAAAGAAAAACATGACTATGCTCACGCCGCCGAAGACCACAATAACGCCGATATGCTCGGTCATTTCGGCCAGGGCTGCGCTTGCATTCTGCCCCACCACGATGGTGAGGCCGGCTTGGCGCCCGGGCAGCTTCACCTTGCGAACGCTCAGAAACTCCGGCTTGCCGTCTTTGGCTTTTTCCAGGCTCCAGCCGGGCGGTTTCATCACGGCTGCGAGTTTCGCAGCATCTATCATGCTTCCAGCGCCGTGCGGCCTGGTCGATGAGATCACCTCATTGCCCCATACTATGTCGAGGCGGGCGCCGGCGGTGTTTTCATCTGCAAATAACCGCCCCACCCTGGCTTTTGCCGGCCCCAATACCCGCTGTGTGTTTAGCACCGCTACGGCGTGCCCCAGGAAACCCATCATCGGGCACTCGATCCTGCCGGCGATGGTGAGGACCGCCTTGCCGGTGCTTTCTTCTGTTTCAACGCTCACTACGGACTTGAAGTTGCCATCGGCGTCGCCCGACGGGCACTGCCGGCCGGCTCCGGGCCTGCTGCTTGCCGCGACCACATTGCAGGGCGGCGTCACAACAACGAGCGACACAATTGCGGGTTCGTGCTCGACAAGCGTCCTGGCCTGCTCGGCCACTTTGTTGTTCAGCACCGAGCGCAGCGGCTCATCATCATTTTGCAGCGCGGCCCAGTCCACCTGCGTCTGCTCCGTCTGATCACCGCGTTTCTTGCGTTCTCCGAGGTAATCCAGCACTGTGGGGTTAGCTGCGATCTGCTCGATCTGTGTTGAAAGGGATCGCAGCGTCGAATCGACGGTGTTGGCCGCATCGCGTGCGCATTCCCGGGTGCCTTGCCCGGCCCGCTCGTGCTGCTGCGTGGTGATGTAATAGCATGCCAGCGTTACGGCTATCGCCAGTGGAATGGCGGTGGCAAGGATCAGCGTGCCGGCGAGCTTGAGTGGTATGCTTATTCTCATCTCACCAGAGCGCGAATGAGAGAGGCGACATGCGGTTCGGAATCTTGGTTCAGTCTCATCAACATGCTACCGGTTCAACGGCGCGGAACAAAAGACAATCCTCCAATGATGAGGCCGTCGCACGCATAGCCCGAGGGCCGGCGCCCGCGCTTGAACGATGAGTTGTGACGGGGATTCCGGCAGAGCATGCGCGAGGCCGAGGCGAGGATCACTCCTCTGCCTGGTCCTCCTTCGGGACGTCCTCCACGGCCTTCAGGCGCAGCGAGACGGTGTTGTGCATTGTTATGGTCATCTCGTCGCCGTGCATGGGGCTCGTTGTAGTCATTTTCATTTCGCTGCGGCTCTTCACGGAGATGAAGTATCCTGCATCGGGAGCAAAGACCACCTTCGAGTCGGCCTTGAGCTTCATCGACCCGTCGATGTCGTCGCCCGCGCCCTCCTGATGGGCGGTGTCGTAAGAAACATCATACAGCACGCAGCCCATCCCGTTTGCCTTCACGGGAGCCTTGTATTCGAACTTACCCTTTCCCTTGAGGTTGAGGGGGCCCATGGAAAACGTGACGCCTTCCTGCTCGATCGCTTTTCCCGGCGTCAGCGGCCCGGGCGGCACAGGAAACAGCAGCTCGGTCAGCAGTTGCATGCTTCCGCCGCCGGCGTGCTCGGCCCGCCCGATAGTGCCGTCGGGCAGCATCCGCAGTTTGACGTCGAGCGGAGGCATCTCGGCTATCATCTCCGCGGGTGCTTCCTCGCCGTTCATCATGCCGCCTGTTATTTTCACTTGAACATGCATCGTGGTCTGCTTGTCGCCGCAGACGATGGTGATGGTGCCGGCGCCATTCACCGAGCCCTCGTCCTTGCCGTCGGCGTGGGTGCCCGCAGTGACCACCACCTGCTCGTAATCGTAAACGTACTGCTTGCCCGGCACAAACTTCCACTTTATCAAAACGGACTCTTCCCCGGCTCGGGCATGCAGGGGTGCGACCACAACCAGGGCAACGGCCAAAACGGCCAGAAATCGTATCTTTTTCATTATGTGTGTTCCTTTCTTGCGACGGACGCGGCCGTTATTTCTCATTCTCGCTCGGGACGTCCTCCACCGATTTCAGCCGAAGCAAAATCCTGGAGATGAAACTGAACTTCTCAGGTACGTGGATTATCCCGCCCTCACTCGCCGACGGGTTATTGTGGGTCATTATCAACTTCTGATCCACAGAAATAAAATACCCTCCCATGTGGGCAAATACGGCGTCGAGGTCGCAATCGAGGCCGCGCGATTTCTTGCCACGCTCGGACCGCAGCCTGCAGGCTGCGCGGTATTTCACGCACTCCATGTCGTTCACCTTCTCCGTGCCAAGGTGCGTGAACGTTGTGTTGCCCTCCAGGGGCGGATCTCCCAGCCCCGAGAAAAGCTCCAGGGCAAAGTGCTCTTCCACCGGCTCGTCGGGCGGCAGGCGCCGCCGTGGCAGGAAGAAAAACGGTATGCCCGGGGCTTCTTCCAGGTCGGAGCCTTCTTTCAGGCACGTGCCGCCGGGCAGCAGCCTGTAGCTGACCTTCTCTTCGGTCGGCGGCACATCGGCCATTAGGCCCAACGGCGTCACCTTCTTAGTGAGGCTGAGCGTTGCCACATCGCCGTCGCTGATGACCAGGGGCCCGCTGCTCCTGGCCACAGGGGATGTGGCGTCATCGTCCGCGTCTTTGCCGTCGCCGAACACGATGGTCTGCTCGTCGGAATATTCGTAAACATAGCGCACCGCCGCCGGAAACTTCCAGCGCATCAGCGTGCCTTCCTTTTCGGCCCCGCCGGCCAGGCGTGCCGGCAGCATCAAAGCCGCGCTCAACACCAAAAGGTGGATCACCTTCATCTGCATTCTTCTCTCGTGTCGTCCTCGTCGATCCGTGTTCTTCGACGAGCGTCTTCGCTCGTCATTCTCGTCCTCGTCGTCGTCCTCGTCGTCGATCCGAATCTTTCTTCGAACTTTCCTACCCCCGATCATACACGATATCGCCCGCCGGATCAAGCAGTTCCCGGCTCCGCGCGGCGGGAGGGATTCAGGAAAAACAAAAAGGCCTTGCATTTCGACTCTGGATCATTTACGATTAAACAAGTGCGGCTTCTTGCCATACAATATGGATTCCTCAAATGAGGGGAGACCAGGATGGCCAAGCGACCCGACATCCCTGCTGAGATTGAAAGACAGATCCTAGTCGAAAGTGGGCATCGCTGCGCCACGTGTGGCGCGAGCAGTCCACTCGAAATAGCCCATATCATACCTTGGCGCGAGTCAAAACAACACAGAGCGGAAGACTTGATATGCCTGTGTGCGAATTGCCACGCACGCGCGGATCATGAGAAATGGGGTGCAAAGACTCTCAGAGAATACAAGGCCAATCCCTGGGTTCATAAACACCCCTCTCTTCATTATCCACCGGTGGTGGATCAGACGCCTCCCGGAACCGTGAGGGAATATTTTTCCCAGTCGTGGCCGAAAGTCGACGCCGCTTTGTTTGGTCGTGAAGAGATGATCGATCTGTTGGACAGGGCGTGGGACGATCCGGACATCAACATCGTCAGTTTCGTCGCGTGGGGCGGTGTGGGCAAAACGGCGCTTGTCGATTGGTGGCAGATCAACCGGCTGCAGTCCGAGGGCTGGCGCGGGGCGGAGCGCGTCTTTGCATGGTCGTTTTACAGCCAGGGCGCGGAGGCCGGAAAGCAAGCATCGGCCGACCAATTCGTCTCGGAGGCATTGCGCTGGTTCGGTGACAAGGAGATGGCTGCAAGCACGGCCTCGCCTTGGCAGAAGGGCGAGCGGCTGGCGAAACTCGTCCGGGAGCGTCGCACGCTGCTCCTGCTCGACGGTATGGAACCGCTGCAGGAACCGCCCGGCTCGCAGACCGTGGGCGTCATCAAGGAACCGGCGTTGCAGTCACTGTTGCGCGCGTTGGCGCGCGGAAACCCGGGGCTGTGCGTTGTCACCACTCGCCTGCCTGTGGCCGACCTGGAGCGTTTTCAGAAAGTGTCTGTCCGATCGGTCGACCTGAACCATCTCTCCAGCGACGCCGGCGTGGCCTACCTGCGTCATCTCGGCGTGAAAGGCAGCGACAGGGAACTCCAAGAGGCATCGAATGAGTTGGGAAATCATGCGCTGGCACTTACGCTTACGGGCCGTTACCTGGCCGTCGTCCACGAAGGCGACATCCGTCGGCGCGACAGGATTCCATACCTGACCGCTGACGAGGAGCACGGTGGCCACGCGCGCAGAGCTATGGCGTGCTACGAACAATTGTTCCTGGGCAAACCGGAGTTACAGATCCTGCAGATGCTCGGCCTGTTCGATCGTCCCGCCGAGCCGGCAGCCATTGAGGCTGTGCGCGCCGCCCCGCCCATCTCAAGTCTGACTGATCAGCTTGCCGGCTTGACTGAAGCGGAATGGCAGTTTGCTCTGAAACATTTGCGTGACGTGCGCCTCCTCGCCAACGAAGAATCTGGCTACTTCGATTGCCACCCCCTCGTCCGCGAGCATTTCGGACAGAAGCTCAGGGCGGAGCATCCGCAGGCCTGGCGCGAAGGCCACAACCGACTCTACGAGTACTGCAAGGCCCTTCCCGAGAAGGATCTGCCCGACACACTCGAAGAAATGGCGCCCTTGTTTCTTGCCGTGGCACACGGCTGCCAGGCGGGGCGGCATCAGGAAGCGCTGGGCGATGTCTATAGGCGGAGGATACAAAGAGGAAATGCGTTCTATAGCAAGAGGAGGCTCGGCGCGTTCGGTGCCGAGTTAGCTGCCCTCTCCGGCTTCTTCGAGCATCCCTGGAGCCGGCCCGTGGACGAATTGACAGACGCCGCCAAGGGCTTTGTTCTCAATGAGGCAGGCTCCGGCCTCCAGGCGCTGGGCAGGCTGGCCGAGACAGTTCAGCCCTTCGAGGCGGCGCTGCAGGCCGCTATTGCACAGGAGCAGTGGACAAGCGCGGCGATCAGGGCCGGCAACCTCAGCGACCTGTTCCTCCACCTCGGCAATGTGGCCCGAGCCCGCGAGTACGCCGAACAGAGCGTGAAATTCGCCGACGAAAGCGTCGACGCCTTTCAGAGATCGTCTAAACGCACAGCCTTGGCCGACGCCCTGCACCAGGCAGGTCGGCTGGTGGAGGCCGAAGTCGTGTTCCGCGAGGCCGAAGCGATCCAGAAAGAAACACAGCCGGAGTATCCACTCCTTTATTCGTTGGTGGGCTTTCAGTACTGCGATCTGATCCTGGCCCGGGGGGCATGCCGGGAGGTGCAGCAACGAGCGGCTCAGACGCTGGAGTGGGCCGAGAAAGGGAGATTAAGTCTACTCACAATTGCCCTGGACCACCTAACGCTTGGGCGGGCTCTCCTGCTGGCGATCCTCGAAGAAGGAACCGGCGATCTTGGTGAGGCTGCGGCCCACCTGGAACAGGCCGTGGACGGCCTGCGGGAGGCCGGAGTGCAGGACTGTCTTGCACGCGGTCTCCTGGCCCGCGCCGAACTGCACCGCGCCCGCAACGACTTCCCTTCCGCCCAGCGCGATCTCGACGAAGCCTACGAGATTGCCACACGCGGCGGCGTTGACAACCATATGCGGCTTTACGAGTGCGATTGCCACCTCGAATGCTGCCGATTGATCCTGGCCATGCACGAAGCCGGGGCCGTGCTGGCCGCGCAGGACATCGACCCCGGGAGCCCCCTCGCCCTCTACGATGCGGCCGGAGATCCCCTCGCCGCCGCACGCGAACACCTCCAACGGGCAGCCGCTCTGATC
>JABMSA010000428.1 GCA_013202185.1 Planctomycetota bacterium | reverse complement strand
GGCGCCTGCCTGTTGTGGGCGTGACATCCGGCCTGTGACTCTCCGAATAAATAGGTAACCGTCCCTAGTTTCCCTAGTTTCCCCCCTAGTTTCCCCAGGGCGAGCCCACGTGAGAATTGGATGCAGTTGGGCGTCGGCTGTCAAGAAAAGAAGGGGCCCCGCCCGTGATGCCGGCCGTCCCCGGCCGGGGGTGCCATCCGTGGCGGGGCCCAAGTCGTCATGTCGTTGGGGTCGGATCTTGCCTCGGTGGGCAGGCGGGAATTTGTCTCTTGGAATATGCCGAGCTTGTGCCGGCGGATGCGCTATCCGCTGCAGCCGGCAATGGCCGCCGGAGCGGCCAAGAGAAACAAAAATCTTACCACCATCAAGCACCTCTTGGGTGTTGCGGCCGGGTCCGGTAGCGGCTACGTGCCCCGCCCGGCTGACTCGCCGGCAGCGGCGGCACATCCCGCGTCAGCCACGTCATCATCGTGCGATACAACCCCCGAACCTTCGCAACTGCCTGCGCCGCCGACAGCCACTCACGGGTCTCAATTTGTGCCGCCTGGCCACCCACTTGTCCACCCCGCGAAAAAGAACCGCCCCCTGTGAACAACAGCGTTCAGCGGGGTGGCAAAAATATTTGCAAAAGTACCTGCGCTCAGGTAGAATACCTATGTGTTGGCAAGACAGCCCGTGCCTGGAGACAAGCACAGCCATCTCGCAAACGCTGGCAGGAGTGGGGGAGCCTGGCGACCAAACCTACGGCTCCCCACTCCCCGGTAGAGATGACGGCAGCAAGAGGTGGGTTATTACGCCTGCGATGGGCGGGCCTCGTTACGTGCCGTCATATCAACAACAGGAAAAACTCGATCAAAAGCCGGTCTCGCAGGCGTCATGGCATCTATTATACGGCTTGGACCGAAAAAGCACAAGAGAAAAAGCGGGCACAACCGAAGGTTTTTCTTCAGGTGAGTGCTACGAGGTACAAATCACCGCAGCCGACCCAAGAGAAATGTTTTCCGAGCGCATAAGACAAGCGCGAATCGCCGGATTCGGCGAGCGTGGCATGACAAATTGCGCTCGAGCGTGCGGCAAGAGCCTAACTACTTACCGTGACTACGAAAAGGGTGCAAAGCCCCCTTATGAATTCCTGCGTACGTTCATTGAAGTTACAGAGTGTAATCCGGTGTGGCTGCTCACGGGCTTCGGCAGCATCGACGGTCCGGCAGACAAGTACGGAGCAACAGGTATCCGGGAGGCCGAAGCAAAATACGGTGCGGAAGGCTCTGTCGAAATCATCAAGGATGAGGCCTTTGAGAACCTCCTCGATCTACTGCATGTCCGAGACGATCAGCTTAAAGAGTCAAAAGAGGACAACGAAGTGTTGCAATTGGAGCTCCGGCGGGCGCTCAGGCGAATCGGCGAACTCGAGGCAACTCAGAAAGGCAAGAATGCTTGAGGAGCCTGGTAACAACCTCGAAGCCCGGCCCGACTGCGGAGCTGTGTAATGATGTCAAGACAGCCCCGCGGGTCTGACCAGGCTCTGACCATTTTCGACGGAGATGCAACGGTGGCTACACCTTATTGCGATCCGAATCATGGTGCTTGGTACATCAGTTATTACCACACAGGCCGGCGCTATCGCACGTCGCTACGAACAAAAGACGCCCTGGGTTGAACAGTCGAACATTTGAGCATCTGAGCAGTAGAAAGAAAACGGGAATGCCGTGGTGCCGGCATGCGATGCCGTGAGTGTGCAGCCGGCCTACGTTCGGACTATGATCGGGGGTTTCTCGGCAGCCCCATTGTCTCTGGTCTTTCGCGGCGGGGCAAATCGGTCAATCGCTTTGCGGCGTCAGCCGCTCGATAAGCTCCGCTTGATCAGGATACCGCCCCGCCAGTTCGCCCCGGACGCCAAGCTCGAAGTCGTCAAAATCGAACCCCGGCGCCACCGTGCAGCCCATGAGTGCAAACCGGCCGCCGTCGTTGAGGAACGATCCCTGCCACACGCCGGACGGCACAACCACCTGCGGCCGCTCGCCGGCGGCGATGCGCTGCCCAAGGGTAATAGTCTCGGCGTGCCCGTCGGGATGAAGCTGCAGCATCGTCACGGGATCGCCCAGATAGAAATGAAATATCTCGTCCGACTTCAGCCGGTGCAGCATCGAGGCGGAGCCGGGTACGAGCATATAGTAGATCGCGGCGGACAAACTCCGCGCGGCGCCGTATTCCGGAGGGAGCGC
>JABMSA010000427.1 GCA_013202185.1 Planctomycetota bacterium | reverse complement strand
GTGCCATGATGACAGGCTGCTATCCGCCGCGCATCGGGTTTGGCTCTTTCGAAGGGAGCATGCGTGCTGTTTCCGGGGCAGGGCGTCGGACTGGATCCCCGGGAAATCACGATTGCCGCGCTTCTCTAGGAACGCGGCTATTCAACCATGCATGTTGGCAAGTGGCACTGTGGTGACCAGCCGGAGTTTCTGCCCACCCGCCACGGTTTCGATCACTACTTCGGCATTCCCTTTAGCAACGACATGGGGCGACACCAGAACAGGGAGAAACAATACCCGTCGCTGCCGTTGCTGTACGACGAGGAGGTGGCCGAGGAGCAGCCTGAGCAGGAGGGCCTGACTGAGCGCTACGTTGAGCACGCTATCCGCTTCATGCGGGAGAACCGCAAACAGCCGTTCTTCCTCTACCTGGCGCACCTTCATGTTCATCGGCCGGTTTTGGTCTCCCGGCGCTTCGCGGAACGTGCGCAGAACGGCCGTTACGGTGCGGCGGTCGAGTGTATTGACTGGGCGGCGCCCGCTCCCCGCACGACGCGTTTTTCTACTACATCCGCAACAACCTGGAGGCCGTCCGGTCCGGCAAATGGAAACTCCATGTCCGCAAGTGGGACCGAAAAATGATGGGAATGCAGGAGCTGTATGATCTGGAGGCGGATATCGGCGAAACCAACGACGTGGCCGCACAACACCCGGATGTTGTGGCTGAGCTGCAGGCACGACTCCAGGCCTGCCGCGAGGATATCGGCGACGAAGCAACGGGTGTCAGCGGCGCCAACGTCAGACCGATTGGCAAGGTCGACAACCCGAAGCCGCTTACGCAGTATGACCCGGACTGTCCCTATATCTGGGCGGAGTACGACACGGAAGAGTGCGGTTAGCCCGCATGTTTCATGTCCTTGCACGCGCTGTCCGGCCCTTGTTTCCCGGTACGCATGAAACAGTCAGGCATGATGGAACGTCCCTGGGGCGAGAATATCGGAATCGTGGCGCTTTTCTACGCTCCCGTGCCCTTTCTTTTCTCGTGTGCGGTAGGTAGTCTGTGACGGTTGGTGATGAAAAAGCTGGATTGAGCGTATACCCAGGGGAGACGAAGATGAACAGGATTGTGATCAACACGGATATCGGTGAGCACAAAATTGACCGGCACATTTACGGCCATTTCTCTGAGCATCTCGGACGCTGCATATACGATGGATACTGGGTCGGCGAGGATTCTCCCATTCCGAACGAGCGCGGTATCAGGAAAGATATCGTCAAGGCGCTCAAGACAGCCAAAACGCCCAACCTGCGCTGGCCCGGCGGTTGCTTCGCGGACGAATACCACTGGATGGACGGGATCGGCCCACGCGAAGAACGGCCGACCATGATCAATACCCACTGGGGCGGCGTCACGGAAAACAACCACTTCGGCACTCACGAATTCCTCGACCTCTGCGAGCAGATCGGCTGCGAACCGTATATCTGTGGGAACGTCGGCAGCGGCACGGTCCAGGAAATGTCGCAATGGGTAGAGTACGTCAACTTCGACGGGGTTTCGCCGATGGCGAACCTGCGCCGTGAGAACGGTCGCGATAAGCCATGGGACGTGAAGTTCTGGGGCGTCGGCAACGAGAACTGGGGCTGCGGCGGCAACATGCGCCCCGAGTACTATGCCGACCTCGTGCGCCGCTACGGTTGCTACTGCCGCAACTATCCCAACCGGAAACTGTACAAGATTGCCTGTGGTGCGAACGGCGCGAACTACGAATGGACCGATACCCTTATGCGTCAGGCCGGCTACGCCATCGACGGACTCGCGCTGCATTACTACTGCGGGTCAGGCAAGGATTCCCGTTCCGCCACGCAGTTCAAGGAGATCGATTGGTTCGACCAGCTCAAGAAGGCGTGGTTCATGGACGAACTCCTGGTGAAGCACTCCGCGATCATGGATCGGCACGACCCCGAGAAACGCATCGCCCTCATTGTCGACGAATGGGGTGCCTGGCACGCGGTTGAACCGGGCACGAACCCGGGCTTTCTCTACCAGCAGAACAGTCTGCGCGACGCGCTGGTCGCCGCC
>JABMSA010000031.1 GCA_013202185.1 Planctomycetota bacterium | reverse complement strand
GTCCCTAGTTTTCCGGACCGTTGTCATTAGTTATGATCACGCGGATATGACAATCGTGGGTTTGCGAATGGATTGCAATGCTCGCATGATAATAGTCTTTTCTCCAATAGACAGTCAGTGGAAACCCACGTGGCTCACGCTTCATCCTCGCCATCTTACGTCTATGGATTTCCCTTCGGCGGCGCTTTTCTCGATGTGCGCAATCATCTCGTCCACTTCGTAGCCGGTCAGGCGGGATTGCGACCCCTGTTCGCCGCGGCGGATGTTATCGCAGAAAAAGGCGATGGCGGGTTCAAAGGGTGACACCGCACCAAGGTCATACTCGGTGGTCTCTCCCGTCTCGTTGTCGTAGTGCAGCAGCCTCGATGCCTTGTGCTCGACCTGGTCCCATTGCGCGCTCAGTATCTCGATACGTCCTTTCGTGCCGAAGATCTCGATCCGCTCATCCCAGCCATCGTGCAGGTAACCGATTCGGTTGAGCGGATGGGCCAGCGCCTCGTAATGGACGATGCCATTCTCAGTCTCCATCAGGCAAGCCGCCTGCATATCGTAGTCGCGCCCTTCCGGCTTGTGCATATGCGCAAACACCCGATACGGCCGACCGAGAAAGAAATGAACAAGATCCAAAATATGGCTGCCCCCGCAAACGAGAATTCCGCCCCCGTATTTTCCACGGACCTGGGACGCGCCGCCAGGCGGCGTCCAGAAGAACCCTTCATCCGGTGCCGTATCCCAGATATCACCCCAGCATTGATAGGCTCGGATGTGTGTTGACAAGAGGGTCCCAAGCGATGGGAGCAGTTCCCTGGCTTTCTGCACTACAGGGATGAACCGCTTCATGTAGGACGTGTAGAAAATCGTACCCGCCGCTTCCGCGGCGGAAACTATTTCCAACGAGTCGTCTGCATTCTCTGCGAGCGTCTTCTCGCAAATGACCGCCTTACCGGCATCGATGGCGGCAAGGCATATCTCTTTGTGGACACGGCTGATTGCGGTCACATCGACAACGTCTACCGCGGGATCGGCGATTATCTCACGGTAGTCCTTCGTGAACCGCGAGCCGAAACGCTCCGCCCACGGCCGCGCAGCGTCCTCGTCCAGGTCGCAAACCCACGCGACCTCCACATCCGCCTTTTCCAGCCCGGAGAAGTGGAATTTTGAAATGTTACCGCAACCGACAATACCTGCGACAAGTTTCTTCATTGTTCTCTCCTGGTTTTATAAACTGACTTGCGGCCGTCATGTGAGTTGCTCATGTGGGTCCTCCGCAGACTGTGTCGCAATAGTCGCGGTACACCTCAAGCATGTACTCGTAGTTCTCCAGCGGCATGCCGGGAAAAATCGTGTTCGAGGTGCCGAAAATGTAGCCGCCTCCGGGGGAGGCATGTTCCAGACAGTAGCGTGCCGACTTGCGGATCACTTCCGGCGGGCCGTCCTGCAGCAGGCTGCACTGCACATTGCCCATCAGCGCCATCTTGCCGTGACAGCGGCGCTTCACCTCGGCGATGTCCATCCCCGCCATGGGATCCACCGACTGGAAACAGGCCGCGCCCACTGAGAGATAGTCGTCGAGAATCGGCATGATGTTACCGTCGGTATGGACGAAGGGTATGACGCCCAGACTCCGTACGTGTTGGACCTCACGACGCAGATACGGCGTAATCAGCTCGCCGAATTGTGCGGGAGAGATGAACGGGCCCGCGTTGAACGCGACGTCGTTGACGATATGGATGAAGTCGGCGCCCGCCTCGGCCAGTTCTTCGAACTTACGCAGCGCCTGGCGCTCCTTCCCGCGGGCGACCTCGTGCAGGCGCTCCGGTCGCTCGACCAGGTCGACGGAGAACTGCATCCAGTCGTCCATGTTTTCCATGGACCATGTAGTATCGCCCACGATACTGCCGATAAGGATATCGTTACCAAACGTGGCCTTTGCAGCACGCACGCCGTCGGGATCGCTCCAGGGATAATAGACCGCCAGCGCATCCCAGTGGTAGCGTTCAACGATCTTCTCGTAGATCGTCATGCACTCGCCGATCATCCGGTCCTTTTCGGTCCGCGTGCAGCCCTCCCAGGCGTTGCCGTCGGGAAATTCCAGCCCGAATGCCTCCTTTTCGAGCTGGAACATAACCTCGAAATGCGGCGGCCGATCGGGCTCCTCGAAGCGCAGTGTTTTGAGAACTCGTTCTCTGCCGGTCATATAGACATCCCTTACTCAAGACTCGCGTATCTACGGCTCGACGATCACTTTGAGCGCAACGGACGAGTCCCGCGCAGTGGCCATCGCATCGGCCATCTGGTCCAGCTTGAACCGATGAGAGATCAGAGCCGGGCCATTCACTACACCTTCACGCAGATACTGCAGGGCCAACGGAGTGCAGAGCGCCGGCGAAGCGAACGAGGCGCGCAACTGCAGTTTCTTGAAGTGGAACTCGTTCGCGTCGAATCGGCAAAAGGCGTTTTCGCCGTACCCGATGCCGATGAACGAGATGATGGCGCCCTTGGAGGCGACGCTGAACGCGTCTTTCAGCGTCGGTGGCGGCGCGGTGACCAACACGCGGTCGATTGCGCAGCCGAAGCCCACCTTATCGAGCGGCGTTTCGGAAGGATCGAAGGTGCAATCTGCTCCCAGGTCGAGGGCGGCATCCACGCGCGCCTTTGCCCGGCTGAATTCGCTGACAAACACGCGTCGGGCGCCCATGCGCCTGGCCAGCGACAGCGCCATGAGGCCGATCGGCCCCGCCCCAATCAAGAGCACATTCGACGTCGGCCGGATGTCTGCCAGGCGCACGATGTCAATCGCCACACCCAGCGGTTCGCTGAGGCAAGCCACGTCCGGCGACAGGTCGTCGAAGGGAATCGCGCTGATCGCCGGGGCAATCATTTCCTCGGCAAAAGCAAGCGACCCGATGATGAAGAAGCTCTGAACGTCTGTGCACAGTTCCTGGCTCGTGTTCCGGCACGCGTCGCATCGCCCGCAGGCCGACGAGGATTCCAGCACGACGTTCCGGCCCGGCTCCAACCCCAGGACCGCCGAACCCACCTCGTCGATGACACCCGCTATCTCGTGGCCGAACGGCTGTTCTTTGTCCGCCTCGTCGGGGTTGTTGTGCAGGTCCGTGCCGCAGATGCCGCAGGCCTCGACGCGCACCCTAATCTGATCCGGTGCCAAAGGTCGCGAAGGAATATCCTTCAGAATGACTGTCGCACCTTTCCTGAACGCCGCTCTCATATGCCGACTCCTTTAGTTTGTCTGTGCAACCAGTATGGTCCAGTGTCAGTGGTAATGTCCTGTCGATTCATGATGTTTGCCTCCTCGTTTGTTGAGTGCCAAATTGCAGGCGTAGCGTTCGTGTTTTGAGATGGCGCGCAGCAGCAGATCATCCATTTCGATTTGTCCGGAACGGCGCTCCCACGGCACATCCGGCGACGTACGCTGCCACGCGGAAAACTGTCGCTTGTCTTCCGGCACATCGCCGTACCGGTAATGGCACTCGTAGGCGACCTTGTACGAAGAGAGAAACGGTCCCATGACCGGCTTCATTCCAAAATATGATCGAGCGATCGATCTTGCGGGGGATTATAGCGCGAACAGACTGGGAGCGCAAGCGAAAAACCGTGGTCGGCTCGATTGTTTGAGGCGCCGGAAAGTATTTGACATCCGCAAATGCTGTGGTATAATATCTTTCGCGAGATCAGTCTGAACGTTGTTATGAAACAAAGGAATATAATCATGCTGCCGACGGTTGACTTCTGTGGATGCACGGTGACGCGGCTGATTCTGGGAGCGAATCCTTTTGGCGGGTTCAGTCATCAGACCCAGCAGCGGAACGAAGAGATGTTGGAGTACTACACCAAGGAGCGGATTCTCGAAACGTGGGAACGTGCGGAGGCGGCGGGCATCAATACGATGATCACCAACAACGAGACGCCGCACGTTATTGAAGCAGTTGAGGAATACATTGCCGCTCGAGGGTCGTTGCAGTGGATTGCACAGGTCGCTTGCGGTAATGAGCCCAATAAAATGTTCGAGTGCATCGACGAAGTGGTGAAGATCGGCTGCTGCGCGCTGTACTTCCACGGCGGAGGCGTCGACGAATGCTATCGGAACAAGGATGAGGAGGCGATACGATCCTGGTGCGATCACGCCCGGTCGGCCGGCATACCGGTAGGGGTGGCGGGCCACGCCCCGGAAGCGCATTTGTGGGTCCACGGCCTGGACATCGTGGACTTCCATACGGTGTGTTTCTTCAACTGCGGCAGCCTGCACGACGGGAAAGGAGACAAGTTCAGACTGAGTGATATTCCACGGGCAATCGAGTGCATTCGGCGCATTCGCAAGCCGTGCATCGGCTACAAGATCATGGGGTCCGGGCGAATCGATCCACGCATGGCGTTCGAACATGCTTTCTTCGGCATCAAGCCCACGGACGTGGTGAACGTCGGGATGCACCGTGGAGACAAAGACGATATGGTCGAGGAAAACGCCGCCATGGTCCGGGAGATTCTATCCGGCGCATGACCAGCGCGTGCACATTTGTCATGCTTCACACGGAATTGGACTTTTCCCCGGTTTGTGCTAGTATGTAACCCACGAGGAGAAGGAGTCCATGACAAGGCAACGCTGTCATTGACCCGAGGGCATGCTCGTTTTTCGTCCTGCCGCGCGCGGGTACGCAAGCCCCAACCCATCTGCGTAATCTGCGGACAAACTCTCTGGAAATCTCTGTCCTGCCTCTCTTCTCCGTCCCGCCCCTGGCGGGCGCCTCCGTGGTTGGGGCCATATCCGTGGTTTACTCCCTTTCCTTCTTGATTTACGCGGTGGCGTGGCCTATAATAAAGTTTGGTGTTGTGACTCGGGAAGGTGTGTCTGTTCTTGATGACCCGATGTTCATTGTGAGTGAATGATGAAACAGGATAACTTGTCTTACTCTCGGCGGATGATGCCGCTGAGGGGGGCTGTGGCGGCTTTGCTCGTTGGGCTGTTTGCCGGCGGGGCGCTGGCGGCCGATGAATTGCAGACGCCGCTCGATGATGCGGGCTACGTACGAACGTGGCTTGTGAGCCAGCCGTTTGCTGTTCCCTACGCAAGTGATTTCGAAAACGATATGCTCGCGGACGCGGGCGGTGAGGCTGCGCTGCGCCCGAACGGCCTGATGACGAGGGTCGGCGATCGCCGCATCAATTGGCGCGTGGTGTTTGGCGCAGACGGCAAGGTGAACCCCGCCAGGGACGTTCCGAAATGGGACACGGCTTACTACATGTCGACGACGCTCACGCCGGAACTCGGCGGGCGATACACGCTTACGTGCGATTATTGGGCCGATGTGATTGTGTGGCTCGACGGCAAGAAGCTGTTCCGGGGCAAGCGGAAATGGATGGCGTTTTGGGCCACTACCTCCCAGGAGCTCGAGCTGGAGCAGGGGAAGAAGCATCACTTGCTCGTCAAGCTCGGCAGCTTGTCGTCGGAGGCGCTCGTGCGAATGAAGCTGGCCGACGCGAATGGCGCCCCTGCACGAATGAAGTGCTCTTTGCCAGTGCCCGGCGACGTGAAGGCGCTGCCGGCGTATCTTCCGGAAGCGCTCGAGATACGCATCGACAATTACTATTATTTCGAGCCGGAGCGAACGGCACGGGTGATCGTGGGCGTGCATGCGGGCCGTGCGCTGCCGCCCGGGCTCGACGGCACGATAACGGGGCGCGCGCAGATTGTTACGCGCGATGGCAAGGACCTCAAGGCGTTCGACCTTGGCAAGATCACTCCGGCGAGGTTGGCCGGCGGCGAGGTGGCTTTCACCCATCAGCTTACCAAGGACGACCTCTCGCCTTTCTACGTGGTACGGATCGATCTTCGCGGCAAGGACGGCGCCACGGTAGCCTTCGAACGAAGGTTTTACAGCGAACATGGTATACACAAACTCGCCAAGGAGATAGCCGAGAGGGCGGAAAGATTCTACAAGGAGCGGGACGAGGACGAGATTTACGAGGACCGGGATCTGGCGTATTTGCTGCTGAAGCTGGAGGAACTGGCGCTTCTGTACGACAAAGAGCGCGGCAGCTACGACTACGCCGAGCGGGCGCTGGAATTTGTTCTTGATGCGCAGGAGCGCGTGGAGGCGATGGAGAAACGCATCAAGGTGCGGCCCAAGCCGGGGCTGCACGAGTTTGGGTATATCTCGAGGGTGGACGACAGCGCCCAGCCTTATTATATATACGTGCCGCGCACGTACGACCGGATGAAGGGTGCGCCGCTGATTGTGTATCTGCACGGCTACGCGCCCGACCTGAACAAGATCGACTGGCAGTACATTCCCCAAGGGCTGTTGCAGCATTGCGAGGAATTCGGCTACCTGCTGGTGGCTCCGTTCGCCCGAAGCAACACGGATTTCCAGGGCATCGGCGAGCAGGATGTGATGCACGTGCTCGATCTCATGCTCACGGAGTTCGGCTTCAATATCCGGCGAGACCAGATCTACCTTGTGGGCTATTCGATGGGCGCCATGGGCGCATACACCATTGGATCGCACCATCCCGATCGCTGGGCAGGGGTGGTGTCGCTTGCCGGGCGCGCGGATTTTTACCTCTGGAAAAGGATCACCCCCAAAGACGTGCAGCCGTGGAAGCGCTGGCTTATCG
>JABMSA010000030.1 GCA_013202185.1 Planctomycetota bacterium | reverse complement strand
TCGTCCAGGCGTGCGAACCAGGCGGCTTCGTCGGCCCCGGCTGCCGTTTGCACGCCGACACAGACGCCGTAGGCCGCGGCGATGCCGATCGCGGGGGCACCGCGTACGCGCAGCACCTTGATCGCATCCCAGACGGCCTCCACGGTGTGACAGTCGATGGTTTCGAAGCGTGTCGGCAGCAACGTTTGCTCAATCAGACGCAGGCAGCCGTCGAGGCCGCCGACCCACTCCAGGGTCTTAACGGGCATTGCGTTTCCCCCTTTGCAGACGCTTGTCGGCCGAAGAGACCTTGGCGGCCATTCCCTGGCGGTACTGCTCGAGTTTGCGCGCAAGCGCGGCGCTGCCGTTCGCGAGAATCTGCACGGCAAGAATCGCCGCATTCACGGCGCCGGCTTTGCCGACGGCAACCGTGGCGACGGGAAGCCCCTTGGGCATCTGCACGGTCGATAGCAGGGCGTCGACGCCGCCCAGCGGTCCGGCGCTCATGGGGACACCGATCACCGGTTTGCTCGTGTGCGCCGCGACGGCGCCCGCGAGGTGGGCGGCCATGCCGGCGGCCGCAATGAATACGTCGACGCCGCCGCGGGCGAAACGCCGCACGGCCAGCCGGAGTTGCTCGGGTGTTCGATGGGCGCTCAGAATGCGCACGGCGTAGCCCACGCCGAAGGCATCGAGCGTTTCGAGACACGCCTGCATGGTGTCGAGGTCCGACTCGCTCCCCATCAGTACGGCAACCTGTGTCTTGCTCACTTTGTCATTCCCCCCAATCGGTGCCGGTCATTAGCTCCTTGGCGAGGTCCAGATCGACCTTCGCCTTGGAGTTTTCATTCGGGCTGCGCAGTAGATAGGCCGGGTGATAGGTGACTACGAGCGATAGGCCTCGGTATTGATGCACCTTGCCCCGCAGAAGTTTGAGTGACGCGTTGGTGTCGAGCAGGCTTTGCGTCGCGAAGCGTCCAAGCGCGAGTATCACCCTCGGCTGTATGATATCGAGTTGACGGTGAAGTGTGCCGACGCAGTGGGCGATTTCGTCCGGCAGAGGATCGCGATTGTTGGGTGGCCGACACTTGAGAATGTTACAGATGTAGACCTCCTCGCGCTTCAAATCGATGTAAGCCAGCATTTTGGTCAGCAGCTTGCCGGCGCGCCCCACGAAGGGGAGTCCCTGCCGGTCTTCCTCGCCCACCAGAACCAATCGAGCCTCCGGACTGCCGCTGCCGAAGACCAGCTTGTTCCGGGTCTTTGCGAGGTCGCACTTGGCGCAGCCCTGCACCTCGGCCTCCAACGCCGCGAGCAGAGCGCTCTTCTCGCTGGACGAGGACGGTGCGGCGTCCGCGGGCGGGGCCATGGCCTCAGGCTCGGCGGCCGCGCGAGCGTGACGGTCGACCCCGTAGGCCATATCGAGCTCGGCCTGTCGCTTGGCGGCCTTCGACAGTGATTCCAGCTCCAGCTCCTGCTCGTGTTCCGTCACTTGGCAACTCCAATCGAGATGAATCGGATTCTATGCGTCGCCTCGCCGCACGGGCAAGTCATTTCACGCGGTCAGGATGTAAGCGCGTCAGCCACGGCCTTCAGAATGCGTTCCTCCGCCTCCGGCAGACCGCACGCAAGTGTGCAGCCTGCGGCGCGCACGTGCCCGCCGCCACCGAACTGCTTCGCCACACGACGCACATCCGCATCGCCATTTGAGCGCAGACTGACTTTGCTGACAGCGTCGGCGGTCTCCTGTCGAAAAAAGACGCCGACCTCCACACCGCGGATTGAGCGTGGGATGTCCGCAAACTCTTGTGTATCAATGGGATGCGAATGGGTGGCCTCAAAGACCTCGTAGGGCAAAGAGAGGTAGGCCACTCGGCCATCGATGGCATAGCGCAGGCGCAGCATGGCCTCGGCATGCAGGCGAGTCACATTCGGAGATAGCTGACGGTAGAGCCGCCGGCTTGTCTCGGCGACGTTGAGACCCCAGCCGACCAACGCCGCGCTGATCTCGAAGGCTCGGGCGGTGGTATTGGCGTGACTGAAGCGACCCG
>JABMSA010000426.1 GCA_013202185.1 Planctomycetota bacterium | reverse complement strand
GCGTTGAAACGCTGGGCCATCTCAAAATGCGCATGGCAAATTGTTTTCCGGCACCAGACAAATCATCGCGGGCCGAGTAGGGGCGGGCTTCGCAGCACGTCATGACGGCCGAAGGGCCGGCGTGAGGTGACCGAATTGCCCGCCCTCTGGCGGATGGAAATTCATGTTTCTGTTCGGGTTTGACCGGCTTCATTGCGTATCTGGTTTCACCTGCTGTTGTATTGTTTTTTTCTTCGGATGCAGAGGGCGGGCAATTCGGTCTCGTCCGCCCCCGAGACGGGGCCGGCCGAGCTGCGAAGCGCCGCCCCTACCCGCGCCCATGCACATTTCTTCTTTCGAGACGCGGTCCGGCACCATGATTCGACCGACCTATTGTCTTAGAGCGTGTGTGACAAGAAGGCTGACACCTTCGGTAAGGTGCCGGGGAGCTATCCTATTGACTTCTCCGGGCTGGCAAACCGTGTAGAGACGCCCCGGTGGGGCGTCTTGAGACGGGCCACCGGCCCGTCTCTACATCGAAAGCGCTTTTCACACACGCTCTCAGGTGAATAGAACGTTCCAGATTACCTGCAGAGCCGCTTTGAAGTTGCACGCGATGTTGCTGTAAGCCTGGTTGGCGAGCGGACAGGCGCATTTCTTGCTTCTTATGTACTTGCGCACCGTGTTGGCCCTGTGCGAGCGCCAAACGGCGTTGAAATCGTAGCCTGCCTCGCGCAGGTTGCCCATCGGCTTTTCGTAGCCCAGCGTGCAGCAGGGCCAGAGATCGCCGTGGGGTGTCATATGAACGTTCGACGTCCCCGCGTAACACGGCAGCACTTGTCGGTTCTCGCGCAGTATGCGCGGCGCATACTGATAATAAACCAACCGCAGCGATTCGGTCATTCGCGCCAGCGTTCGCTTGTTCTTGAGGTTATCGCGAATCGTTGCCGAAAAATCATGCATCAGTCGCTCGTATTCTTCCGCCGTTGGGGTGATAGAATCGCCAACGTTGAAGAACTCAGAGCGCTGTTCGGCTATTTCGTTGCGATAGCTCTGCACGCCGAGATTGTGCACGAAGCTCGCAATATCGCTGAGGGAGTGCATGTTCATCTTCGAAACCACCGTTCCGAGCTCGAGGTGAAGATTGAGGTGTGCATTCGAGAGGCGCCGCAGGGCCTCGATCGTCCGCATGAGTGAATCGAAGTTGCCCTTGGCCCCGCGAATGCGATCATGCTCCTTGCCGATGCCGTCGATCGACGGCTTTACCGTGAACGCCGTGCCCGGCGCCTCGCGGCTGATGGCCTCGAGGCATCGCCCAACGCCCTCGACAGTGCGGTCGGAATCGATCGCATTAGTGGGTATGTGCACGATGGCCGGCCTCAGATGCCGGCAGGCCAGCCCCACGATTTCGTGGATGTCGTCGCGAAGAAATGGCTCGCCGCCGCTGACGTTGAAAAAGAACAGCGGTCGCATGCTCCTGAAGATTCTTTCGATCTCGGCAACGGTGAGTTCGTCTTCGGCTCTCTCGGGATGCTTCTGATATAGTCTCCAGATCTTGCACGTTCGGCAGCGGCTGTTGCACATGTTGGTTACGGAAAAAGTGAGGGTCACAGGGTGGGGCGCTCTGATGATCCCCAGGCGCGCCAGGCGATAGCGCGCGATTCCTGATGCGAGCCTGCACAACCCTGCGGCGGCTCTCATAAAGACTCCTCGTTCGATACGGTTTCCGATGCTTCGCGCTCCGGCAGGGCGAACATCTGCCTGAGCATCCTCCAATCTTTCAGAGTGAACTCCCGCATGCTCAGCAGGCATACCAGGTACGCGGCGCCCAGCACGAACATCAGCATCACCAACAGATGCCCCTGTGCGCTGAACATCCTCCCCAAGCCGTACACGAGCGCCGACGAAACGAGAGCGTTGGCAACCGACCGCAAGGGCGGCACCGCCCTGAACGCCGCAAACACAAGACCCGCAGCCGCCACGAAACCCAGCCCGGCCGTGATCGTGGTAGCCAGCGCCGCGCCCACGCCGCCGTACCTGGGGATCAGCAACGCACACAGGGCCACGTCAACCGGCAGCAGCACGATCATGAGAACAGTTCCGCTCACTGGTTTGCCCGAGGCCTGCAGCACCGTGAGCAGTTGAACCGTCACCAGCAGGAAGCCGGTTCCGACACACAGGATCGACAAGGGCGCACCGGCGGCGGCGAACCGGTCGCCGTAGAAAAACACGACGATCTCCTTCGCCAAAGAGCTGAGCAACGCGAGCGCCGGCAGCAGGATCAAAAGCAAATACCTGACGGCCATCGATATGTACTCGCGAACCAATTCCTTGTTCTTCGCGGCATGGGCCGACGCCACGAGCGGCAGCAGCACTCCGTAGAAGGCTGTCAGCAGAAAGAAAGGCGCCCGTGCAAACGTCCCGGCCGCGCCGTAATCGCCCACGGCCGTCGGTACCGGGCACAGCCTCTTGAGCATCAGGATATCGAGGTGCATTAGAAGGGCCACGCTCGTGAAGAAGATTGCTATCGGCACGGCCAGCCCCAGCAGCGGGGCAACCGAAAGCGCCTTCGCGCGGCCGGCGTCGAGGCTCAACAACAGCCCCAGCAGACCCGTGCAAGAGGCCGCGGCAACCGTGCCCGCAGCTACGCCCGCGATGCCGATGCCCATCAAGACAAGGCCAAGGATGAACGCAGCCCGGAATATGGAATGGGCGGCCGTCAGCAGGGCATGCCGGCCAAACCGCTTCCTGCCGTTGAGGAAACCATAGCTGAGATAGTACAAGGCTATACCCGGCGCCTGCAGCGCGATAATCTTCAGATACACCGACAAAGACATATCATTCAACTCAGACGCGATCAGGTCTGAGCCAAAGAAGACGATCGCCGCGATGCCGAGCGACAGGGGCATCTGGATCTTCATAGCAGCAAGATACGCACCCAACTCGCGGCCCGGGTTTGTGGCCGCAAACCTCGAAGTGGCTTCTCTCAGCCCGTTCTTCAGAACGATGCAGGTTACCGTTGCAGTCGACAGAATGACTACGACGTCTCCGTACGCGGCTTGGCCGAGCTTGCGCCCGAGCCAGAAATGAATGGCCATGGCGCTCAGCGCAAAGAGCATCTGCGAGAGTGTGTTGAGAATCAGGCCCCTGGCCAACCGCGTTCCCCCTCCCTCTTTTCACCTGCCGGTGGCTTTCGCAATCCGATCACGGAAATCGCGCCCGCCGGGCAGGCGTCAACGCATCGCAAACATCTCAGATACATGCACCGTTGAGCGTTGATGCTGCAGGTGGCAATGTCAATGGCAGACGCCGGGCAGACGTGCGCGCAGTCGCCGCACCGGTCGCAGCGCTTCCGGTCGATTCGGGGGCGAACCCCCATGTAGTAGTGGACCTTCGGTATGACGCTTCCTCCGGAAACGGCCGAGCAAAGACAGTCGCCCGCGTAGAGCGACCACATCGCCGCCCGGTGAAGCGCCGCCCCGACGCCGCCCCGCAGCCGCACCGGCCCAACGTCATGCCGCTCGCCGATAACCTCCGGCCGGGCGGCCCCGCCCAGCTCGCGTGCGGCCAGCCGAATATGCTTCACGCGTTTGTAATCTACGCCCAGTATCCGGCAGCAGGTCATGTCGGTGGCAACAACATCCGTGCCGGCGGCTATCAGCCCCAACGGTCGCTCGACGTCGAAAACCGCGCGGCCCAGCCACGTTCGGCCGTCGACCACGCACAGGTCTGAGCGAATGATCCTGTTGACCTCCACTATCCCTCGGCTCAGGCCGGTCGCGTGGATCTTCCGGCGCGTTTCTCTGGCGATACAGCCGAAGAGGTTCTTCATGCCGATAGTAAGCCCCGTGAGGCTGTGCCCCTTGAGCCGCGGCAGATTGATGATGCGATCCGCCTCGAGCACCGGTGTTGAAACGAGAAAGCATGACAGCGGCCCGCGCTCGGCCGGCACCTCCGTGTGAGGGTGCTCGTCGAGATTCAGCAGCTCAATGCTGAGCCTGTCTGCAAGGTCGCGGGCGCCGATTGCCCTGAACGTCGATTCCGTATCGAATTCAAAACCCGCCGACTCGGCCAGGAAGGGCTTGCCGCCCGCAGCACGCACCTGCCGCACCACCGCCTCGATCAGCCCGAACGACGTAACGGCCTTCTCGAACGGGCCCACGAAATTGGGCTTGATCAAGACCCGCTCGCCCGGGGCAACGACAGATCGAATGCCGCCCAGGCTCGCGAGAGAGCGCCCCAGGGCCTCCGCCATCGGCCGGCCTCTCGCCGATTCGCACGCTACCTTCGAAGACATCATCTCTCCTATAACAGGTGCTCATCCATCAAGTGCCTGACCGTGTCGCGTACGCCTTGCTCGGGCTCGACCGAAGATACGAAAGCGATCTCACGCCTGGCCTTTTCCGTGCTGAACCGCCGGCTCGACAGCGTCATTCGCACGTTCGCCAGCGTAACAGGCGGCTGCCGGCGCAGAATTGTCGAAAGCGTTTCAACCGCCCAGGCAGCCATCTTCAGTACGGAGGCGGGCGCGTAAATGTAGGGCGGACTCATGTCGAGGGTGTCGACCACCCATCGTCGGAAGTCGTGGACACTCACCGGGCGGGCGCCGGCTATCAGGTAAACTCCGCCGGTCGCCCCGCGTTCAAAAGCGGCGAGCGCCGCCGCCACCACGTCGCTCACATGCACCATCGGAAGCCACACCTGCCCCGGCAGGCGCGGGAAAACTCCGCGCTTGAACATGCGACACAGCTTCAGAAACTGCCCCTGGTGCCCGCCAGGGCCGTATATCATGCACGGACGGATGATGACCCCCGGCACGCTGCTGTGCTCGCAGAACGACTTGAGAATCGATTCGGAGTCGAACTTTGAATGCTGATAGGCCGTCAGCGGCGCGCAAGGTACGTCTTCGTCGATGCTGCTCCGGCCGGTGAGTCCGAACGCGGCGGTGCTGCTGAAATGGACGAATTTCTTGATGGGCTTGTTCACGCACGCCATCAGCATGTTGTGTGTGCCTTCGACGTTGACCCGGCGCATCTTCGTTTCCTCGTCGCCTGATACCGTCGAAACGTTGCCGTACGCGGCAAGATGAAAAACTGCGTCCGCGCCTTCCGCGACGCCGCGAAGCGTGTTGGGATCGGTCACGTCGGCGTGTCGGAGCTCGGCGCCCATTGCCTCGAGCCCGGCCGCCCTGCCGATGTTCCGCACCAGGCAGCGGCACTCCCAGCCGTCGGTGAGGAGTTTCTTTGCAAGGTGCCCGCCGACAAAGCCGGTGGCTCCTGTTATCAATGCCTTCATGATTTTTCAGCTCGCCTGGCGAGCTCCTCTATACTTGTTACCAGGTTACTCCAGGAAAACTTCGCGCGCATCTCATCGAGGTTGGGGGCCATCTGCCGTGCGCGGCCGTTCATGAAAAAATCGACGACCGCCGCGCATATCGCCTGAGGGCTCTCCTTTTCAACAAGGTACCCTGTGCGGCCATGCTCGACCACCTCCGGCAGGCAGCCCACCCTCGTTGCGAGGACCGGCCTGCCCATCGCGTAGGCCGTCTGCACGATTCCACTGCCCGTGGCCGAAACGTAAGGCAACACCACGAGATCCGAAGCCGCGAAATACTGCTCAACGTCTTCATTGGAGACATACCGGCCGACGAATCGCACGTGATCTGCAACGCCCAGGCGCTCGGCCAGCGATCGTATTCGGGTTTCGTTGCTCCAGAACTCTCCGACCACCATCAGTGTGACGTCGGTATTCTTCATGATCAGGGGCATGGCTCGAATGAGATAGCGCAGCCCCTTGTAAGGCCGAATGAAACCGAAGAACAACAGCACATTGCCCGACAGCCCGAGCCTGGCGCGGGCCTCAGCCCGGCTGAGGTTCCTCATGCGAAAGACATCATACACCGGATGGTGCACCCTGATCGTGGGCCTGCCGGGAAAAAGCCGCGCCAGCCGCGCTTCGTCCTCGAGTGAATGCACCAGGAAGCCGTCGGCCGGCTGCAGGGCGATACGCGTGCAGAGCTTATCTATGGCGCCCGCGTCGTGAGAATTGACGTTGTGGCACAGGAAGGCCACCCTCGAGGCGGTCAGCAGCTTGACCAGCGAGCAGACGACAAGGAACTGCGGCGTCCAGAACGACACCCACCACGGCAGCAACGTGAGATCGGGTGCGAAACGTCGCACGCGGTTCACCGTCAGAAGCCACGTTATGGGGTTCATCGAGTCGAGCACCGGCTGTGCTCCGGGCTCAATGATCGCCTCGTCGCTCGAGTCCTTGTCATTCTTGCCGGGAAACAGGATCGACGGATACTGGCGCTTGAACGAGAACAGCCGCACTTCGTGGCGTTTCTTAAGCTCGCGGTACAGCAGCGTGGTGTAATGTGATATTCCGCCTCGAAACGGATATGTTGGTCCTATGAGGGCTATCCTCATTCGCCTCCTCCTCCTAATCGTCCTCGTCCTCGTCGTCGTCCTCGTCGTCGTCCTCGTCGTCGAATCCTATTCTGCAGCCAAGCCGCGCCGTTAGGGCTCAAGATTGCGACTGCTTGACGGCGCGTTGTCTTGTACAATGATGCCTCGCACGCTTTTCGAGATTCCTTACAGTGCCAGGCACCGTAAGGATCAGGGCTATCCTCATTCGCCTTCTCCTCGTTCTGCGCCTTCTCGTCCTCGTCGTCGTCGTCGTCGTCGAATCCTATTATGC
>JABMSA010000425.1 GCA_013202185.1 Planctomycetota bacterium | reverse complement strand
CTGGGCATCTTACCAGGGGTATCACGCGCACGTCTCGGCCATCGACGATGAACTAGGGCGGCTGATGCAGAAATTGGCCGAGCTCGGCATCGCGAAAGACACACTCCTGATCTATACCTCGGACCATGGTTCCATGCTGGGATCGCATGGCGTCGGAGGTAAACGTCAGCCCTACGAGGAATCAATCAAGACACCGTTCCTGGCGCACTGGCCCGGCACGGTACCCGCCGGAACGCGGTCAGCGGCACTCTTTGGAGCCATTGACGTGATGCCGACAGTCTGTAGTTTGGCAGGCATTCCTGTGCCGAAAACCTGCATGGGTCAGGACTTTTCGCAGACGGTTCTGGGTAAGAAGGGACCCAAACCCGAGTCCCAGTTCATCATGCACATCAGCAAGAACCACGCATCCGGAGGGCAAAAACACCCCGCGCCCCTCTTTCGTGGCGTCACTACCGAACGCTACACCTACGCTGTCTACCCCCATAAACCGTGGTGTTTGTTCGACAACCGCGAGGACCCTTACCAGCAGAAAAACCTGATCCACGCCCCAGAACACGCTGGAACTCGTAAGGCCATGCGAGCAATGCTGGTCAACTGGCTGGCGAAGGCGAAAGACCCCTTCACGATTCCGGCTGAGGAGATGCGATGAAGATCGATCACATCGAAACGTTTGTCCTGAAGGCCCCCCTGGGAGATCAACGCTTCTACTGGTCCCAGAGCTGCGCCACTGAGCGCGCCAGTCTGTTGATCCGCATTGGCACCGATACAGGGCTGGTTGGCTGGGGTGAGGCCGGCGTGTCCATGCCGGTTGAGCATGCTGCCGCCTTTATCCATGATGTTGCTGCCCCCAGAGTATTGGGGAAGAATGCCCTGGAAACTGAGCCGCTCTGGCATGATCTGTATTCGTACTCTCGTGACTTTGGCCGTAAGAGCACCCCGATCGATGCGCTCAGCGGCATCGACATTGCGCTTTGGGACATCCGTGGCAAAGAAGCCGGTCGGCCCGTCCACGCGCTGATGGGTGGAGCATTCCGAGACACGGTCCGATCCTATGCTACCGGCTTGTATTACCGTGGCAACGATGTCCGCGACGTCGCCGGCGCCATCGCCCAAGTGCGGGACGAGGCCCGGGGTTATGTTGAGCGCGGCTTCACCGCCATCAAGGGCAAGGTCGGTCTGCTGCCGATCCGCGATGACATCAAGCGCATGGCAGCAGTGCGGGACGAAGTCGGTGCCGACTTCCTACTCATGAGCGACGCCAACCATGCCTACAACTTCCATTCCGCCGTCCGCATGGGACAGGCGTTGGAGGAGTTGGATTTTCACTGGTTCGAAGAGCCGCTGGTCCCCGAAGACGTCGAAGGATGTGCCGCGCTGCGGAAGAAGCTCTCGATTCCAATTGCGACCGGTGAGTGCGAATACACCCGGTACGGCATGCTCGAGCTGCTGAAGGCGGGAGCGGCGGATATCCTGCAACCGGATATTTCGGCTTGCGGCGGGTTGAGCGAAGGCCAGAAAATCCTGGCGCTGGCAACCGCCTACCACACGCCGGTCTGCCTGCACGCCTGGGGCAGTGGGGTTGCTCTCGCGGCAGCACTCCAACTGACGGCTATCATCCCGTCCATCCCGCACACGGCGTTTCCCGTCGCCCCCGAGAATGAGCCCATGTTTGAGTACGACCGGAACCCGAACCCGTTGCGGGACGACTTGCTTAGCGAGCCGTTTACGCTCGAAGGCGAATCCGTGCGGATTCCGCAGGGCCCGGGACTGGGAATCGAGATCAACCAGAAAGTGTTGGCACAATTTACCGTCGCCGGCCGGACGTCCGGCCGCGGCACAAAATAGATGTGACAGGGCGCCGAGGCAGGCTCACTTGGCAAAACAAGAATTCAGAACACCGAACACTCCTCAAAGGAGGCGCCACTCATGCCACACAGCTACACAGGCAGAATCCTCAGAGTTGACTTGACGGCGCGTTCCACGTCCATCTGGAAGCCGGAAGAGGAATTCTATCGCAAGTACTTGGGTGGTAAGAACTGGGCGCTTCACGTGCTGCTTCGGGAGAATCCGCCGGGAGTGGAGCTCTTTGATCCGGAGAATCGTCTTGTGCTCATGACCAGTGTGCTTACCGGGACTCCCATTCCCGGTGCTTGCCGGTACACCGCCGCAACGAAATCACCGTTGACGGGTGCCTATGCGGAGAGCGAAGCCGGCGGGTTCTGGGGGCCGGAGCTCAAGTTTGCCGGATTCGACGGGATCATTGTGCGGGGGCAGGCCGCAACACCGGTCTACCTGTCGATCCTTGACGGACAGGTGGAGATTCGTTCGGCAGAGAATCTCTGGGGCAAGAGCACGGGTGATGTGCAGGAGGCAATCCGCGCCGAGCTCGGGGACGAGCGTGTCCGCGTTCTGCAGTGCGGTCCGGCCGGCGAGAAGCTCATTCGATTCGCCAACCTGGTCAACGAGCTCAAGCACTTCAACGGGCGCACCGGCATCGGTGCGGTCATGGGCTCGAAGAAGCTGCGCGCCATCGCGGTCCGTGGTCAGACAAAACCCGAACTGTACGACCGGGATACCGTGCTGGCGAAAGCTAAATGGTTCGCCGAGCGCCTCAAGACCTACGCAGGCGTACAAGGCATTCAGAACCTGGGCACAGCTTCAGCCGTGAACCCGCTGCAGTCCATGGGCATGCTGCCCGCCTACAACTTCCGCGATGGCGCCATTGACGGGGCCGAGCGCGTCAGTGCCGAGACAATCCGGGACACGATCAAGCACAAAGACGAGGGGTGTTACGGCTGTCCGGTGCGCTGCAAAAAGACCGTTGCGGTGCAGGGAAAGTATGAGGTGGACCCCAAATACGGGGGTCCGGAATACGAGACAATTGGTGCGTTTGGACCGCTCTGCGGCATCCTGGATATGGAGGCTATCGCCAAGGCTAACGAAATCTGCAACCGCAATGCCATGGATACGATCTCCACCGGCGTTACCATCGCGTTTGCCATGGAATGCGCGGAACGGGGCCTGCTCGGCGACCTTGTCCCGGCTGGTCTGGACCTTCGCTTCGGGAATGCCGACGCCATGGTTAAGGTTGTGGCGATGATTGCCGACCGCACTCCGGTCTTCGGCGATCTGCTCGCGGAGGGCAGCCATCGCGCCGCCGAAAAGATCGGCGGGGAAGCTCGCGATCTGTGCATGACTGTCAAAAAACAGGAACTGCCCTTGCACGAGCCACGTGGCAAGTGGGGTGTGGGCCTCGGGCTCGCCGTGTCGTCAACGGGCGCCGACCACCTGGTCATGGCGCACGATCCATGTTTTGAGGATGCTGGGGAGTTTCTGGAAGAACTGAAGCCCCTCGGGATCACCAAACCGGTGGCCAGCCAGAGCATCGGCAAAGAAAAGGTCCAGCTCGACACCGTCTTGCAGTGCGCCTGGAGCATTTACAATG
>JABMSA010000424.1 GCA_013202185.1 Planctomycetota bacterium | reverse complement strand
GCGGCAAGTATCGCTCGACCTACCGACCCCTCAACGACGCCATCATCGCGGGACGGCTCCGCGGGGCGGCGGGCGTGATCGGCTGTTCGAACCCCAACGTCGAATACGAAGAAGGCCACATCAAGATGGTCAGGGAACTCATCAAGAACGACACCGTCGTCGTAACCACCGGATGCAACGCGATCACGTGCGCCAAGCACGGGCTGCTCAAGCCCGAGGCAGCCCTCGAGTACGCAGGCGAAGGCCTCCAGGAAATCTGCAGGGCGGTCGGAATACCCCCCGTGCTTCACGTTGGATCGTGTGTGGACAACTCCCGCATCCTGAGGACGCTCACGAACATAGTCGCGGAAGGCGGGCTCGGCGACGACCTCTCAGACCTGCCCGTTGCAGGCGCCGCGCCCGAGTGGATGTCTGAAAAGGCAGTAGCCATCGGATTCTACTTTGTGGCATCCGGCGTCTACACGATGATCGGGCAGCCCCTGCCGATGATGGGCAGCGAGAACCTCCATCGCTACCTCACCGACGAGATCGAAGCCGAAACCGGCGGCAAGTGGGCGTTTGAGCTTGACCCGATCGAAGCGGCACACAAGATGCTGCGGCACATAGATAAGAAGCGAAAGGCGCTCAAGCTGAGACCAATGATGTATAAGCAGGCTTTCGAGCCTGAAGAATAAAGGACAACATCGGCAACAAAACTCTCGGCCCGAGGACGACAACGAGCAGATAACAGGAGCATTTGATCATGTCACGAATCATCGCGAGCGCGGCAATCAGAGGCGCTCACCGGATGGTGGAAAGAGCGGAAGAAGCACTTGCCAAGGCAATCGAAGAGAAAGGCAAGGACTGCGCGGTCGCGTATCCCAACACGGCCTACTACCTGCCGATAATGTATCTATTCCTCGGGCAGAAGGTGGAGAAACTCGGCGACCTCGAGGAATCGCTGCAAGAGGCGCGAAGCCTTCTTCACGACGTGCCCGCAAGTGAATTGTGGCTGCCGTACCTCGGCGGCGCGCTCGATGCCGGCGTAGCCACGCTACTCGCCGAAGAAACCATCGAAGCACTCAAGTGCGTCACCGGGCCGAATCCCGTCGATGGAATCTGGCTGGGCTACACCGACGACGCAATCCTCCGCAAGCAGGGCATCAAGCTCGTCGACGGCCGCATGCCCGGCTTTGCGGCAATCGTCGGCTGCACCAACACCAACCAGGAGGCCGTAGATCTCGTCCGAGCACTCCAGGAGCGCAGCATCCTCGTCTTCATGGCCGGCAACTCCGGCGGCCGGGCCATCGCCGAGCAGCTCGCCGAGGAAGGCATCGAAATGAACTGGGACACCTTCCTCGTGCCCTACGGCAAGGAGATCACGTCCGCAGTCCACGCTCTCAACTTCGCGGCGCGATCCGCAATGACATTCGGCGGAATCGCGCCGGGCGACATCGACGCCGCTCGCCAGATACTGCTTTACAACAAGGACAGGGTCTACGCGTTCGTGCTCGCGCTCGGGTCCGATCCAGACGTCCCCGAAGACCAGGTAATCACCGACGAAAAATACGCCACCGCAGCCGGGGCAATCAACTTCGGCTTCCCGGTGATCTCGGACGTCAACATCCCGGAGATCCTGCCGTCGGGCATCTGCACCTACGAGCACGTTGTTGCCAACGTGCCCGTGGCCGAGATCATCAACAGGTCCGTCGAGGTGCGCGGCCTCCAGATCAAGATCGAAAAGATCCCGATCCCCGTACCCTACGGCGCCGGCTTCGAGGGCGAGCGCGTGCGCAAGGAAGACATGCACGTGCAGTTTGGCAGCAAATACACCGACGCCTTCGAGCTGCTGAGAATGAAACCCGCCGACCAGATAGACGACGGAAAGGTGGAGGTGATCGGGCCGGAGGTCGAAGAGATGACCGAAGGCGAAGCCTATCCGCTGGGCGTGGTCGTCGAGGTCGCCGGCAGGGAATTCCAGAAGGACTTCGAGTCAGTCGTCGAGCGAAGGATCCACGAATACATCTCCTGCGCCAACGGCATATTCCACATGGGCCAGCGTGCCATCACGTGGGTGCGCATCAGCAAGGACTCGCACGCCAAGGGCTTCAGGATCAGGCATTTCGGCGATCTGCTCGTCGCCAAGATACACAACGATTTCTCTACGATCATCGACCGCGTGCAGGTGACGATCTACACCGATCCCGAGAAGATCAAGGAGCCCCTCGCGGCGGCGAGGGAGGTCTACAGCCACAGAGACGACCGCATACGCGGCATGTCCGACGACGACGTGGATCAGTTCTATTCATGCGTGCTGTGCCAGTCGTACGCGCCCAACCACGTCTGCATCGTCACGCCCGAGCGACTGGGCCTGTGCGGCGCCTACACGTTCCTCGACTGCAAGGCGTCGTACCAGATCGACGAGCACGGCCCCAACGAGCCCGTGGCCAAGGGAGCCTGCATCGACGCCGAAAAGGGCCAGTGGCAGAACATCAACGCCTACGTCGCGACAAAATCCAACGGCAACCTCCAGAAGTTCAACGCATACTCGATGATGGAAGACCCTATGACATCGTGCGGATGCTTCGAGTGCATCGTAGCCATCGTGCCCGAGGCCAACGGCGTGCTGATCGTCGATCGAGACCACCAGGGGATAACCCCGGTTGGGATGAAGTTTTCCACACTCGCCGGGCAGATAGGCGGCGGCGTGCAGACGCCCGGCTTCATCGGCATCGGCAAGCTCTACATATCGAGTGCCAAGTTCATCTCGGCCGATGGCGGCATCGAGCGCGTCGTCTGGATGTCGAAGGCGCTCAAGGACGAAGTTGCCGGCAGGCTCCTGCCGCGGCTGAAGGAGATCGGCAAGGAAGACCTGTTCGACAAGATCGCGACAGAAGAAGACGCCGAAGCGCCCGACCCGCTCGTCGAATACCTCGAGAAAGTCGGCCACCCGGCCTTGACAATGGATCCGATGTTCTAGGAGGACCGAACAATGAAATACCGGGTGCTCATCGAACAGGACGAAGACGGGATCTATGTGGTTGAAGTGCCTTCGTTGCCCGGCTGCATCTCTCAGGGACGCACCAGGTCCGAGGCCCTCAGCAACATAAAAGAAGCGATCGAGGCGTACCTGGAGAGCCTGCGCGCCCACGACGAACCAGTCTTACCCTCCATTGACGAAGAAGTGGTGGAGGTTGTATTGTGAGTGCGGTTCCGCGGGTCTAGCGAATGCTTGAAAATGCGGATGGGCCAAGTAGGGGCAGGCCGCCCCGCCGAATGGCGGATAGGCCCCGCCGCGGGGTCGTGGCGTTGCCTGCCCTCCGATCCGTGAACGTGGCCCGAGAATCGGAAAACAACAATGGCCTTTAAGTACGAACTTATCATCTTCTGGAGTGAAGAAGACAATGCCTTCGTGGCAGAAGTCCCGGAACTGCCGGGTTGCATGGCAGACGGTGAAACTTACCAGAAAGCCGTGGCCAACGCGGAACAGGCCATTGACCTTTGGATTGAAACCGCGAAGGAACTGGGAAGAACCATCCCGGACCCCAAAGGCCGCCTCAGGTATGCCTGACATCTGGTTCCGGGACGGAACACGAAAATAGGTGACTGTCGCTAGTTCTCCTGGTTTCCAAACAGGCAACCGCTCGCTGTTTCGGAGGGCGGGCAACGCCACGGGCTTTCAGCCCTATCCGCCGTGCGGCGGGGCGGCCCGCCCCTACAGGCTGTCGATCAACTTGGGAGATATGCAACGTCGAAATGCCTGCGAACAATCGATCTATTCATGTT
>JABMSA010000423.1 GCA_013202185.1 Planctomycetota bacterium | reverse complement strand
GCCGTCGGGTGTGGGGCCCACGTTCAGCAGGTAGTTTCCTTCGCCCGACGCCGCGTTGACGAGGTGCCGCAAAAGCACGAGCGTCGACTTGCAGTTGGGGTTGTTGCGCACGTAGCCCCAGCCGTCGCCGATGGTCATGCAGGATTCCCAGCCACGGCCGGCGTCCGATGCCTTCACCACTTGCTCGGGCGTGTCGAGGTCTTCGTCGATGCCGGAGCGGTTGTTGATGATGATGCCGGGCTGCAGCTTGCGGGCCATCGCGTTTACCTTCTTCGAGCCCCAGTACTTGTGCAGCTCTTTCCAATCCTTCAGGCCGTACTGGTCCATCTCGTTGACGACCCAGCCGCCGTCGTACCAGAGCACGTCGATCTTGCCGTAGTTGCTGAGCAACTCCTTCACCTGATCGCGGTACTGCCGGGCCATTGCCTCGCTCGACTCGACGTTCTTGCCGGGCTCCCAGTAGCCGGGGAAGCGCCAGTCGAGCAGCGAATAATAAAACCCCACCTTCAGCCCTGCTTTGCGGCAGGCCTTCGCGTATTCGGCCACGAAATCCCGTTTTGCGGCCGTTTTCACCGATGTGAAGTCGCTCACCTGGCTGTCGAACAGGCAGAAGCCGTCGTGATGGCGCGTGGTGAGCACCATGTACTTCATGCCCGCTTCGGCTGCGAGGCCGGCCCATGCGTCGGCGTCGAACTTCTTCGGGTTGAACTTGTCCGCCAGCTTGGCGTACTCGTCCTTCGGTATGCGGCTGGTGTACATGATCCACTCGCCGTTTCCGGGGATCGCGTAGAGCCCCCAGTGAATGAACATGCCGAACCGCGCCTCGTGGAACCACTTCATCCGTTTCTCGTACTCTTCAGCCTTTTTCGACATCTCAAGTCTCCTTGTGAAATGTCATGCGCCTTCACGTTCGAGTAACATGGCCGATTGGAACCGGCCGTTGTGGACATCGAGCCCATTCTCAATGTCGTTATTGTGCAAAACGGTATCAGAAGTGCAATTGCTTTTCAAGGTGTCGTTGGGTCTTCTTGAGGTGCCGTTCCCGTCAGATCTCACCCAGGGCCTGCGCCGCCCGGAACGGATTTGCGGATGCGCTCGAGGACCCCTCTGCCTTCTTCCACGGATGGGGCGTTGGTCTGGACGATGAGATTGCGCTTCTTGGGCCAGTCGCCCGAGACCAGCCGCTGGAACAGCTCGGAGTAATCCGGCGCGTACACGAGCAGCGTCACGTGCGGCGGCGCAGTTTCGCAAAGCTCGTGCAGGTCGTGATGGGCGCCGTCGTAGTCCAGCCCGGTGATGCTCGGCACCTTGTAGAATTCGTCGATCACCTCGCCGTAGGTGCCGCAGTAGTGCATTCGGCCTCCGCCGATCTCGTCGAAGAAGCGCACGTCGCGCGGCAGCACGTGCTCGCGGTAGAACTGGGGGCTGATCATATGCATCGAGCAGTTGCTGATGCGCGCCTGGCCGCGCCACATCGCCGACCAGTCGAAGAACCACTCGTTGTCGTCGGTTATCATGCTCCTGACATGCCGGGTGATGTCGATCATGAAATCGGTGACTAGGTCCAGCAGCGCCCCGAGTGCTTTCGGATCGTCGTAGAAGTCGAGCAGGATGTCGTTGCCCCGTATCAGATGGGCCGAGTTGAACGCGCTCTGGATGTCCGGATGCTGGATGTGCACGCCTTCGGGCAGGTGTTCGAGCCAGATTTCGGTCCACTCGGCGAGCTTGCCGTACCAGCCGGCGTCGAGGGCCGGCTTTTGCATGTTGTAAACGTCTTCGGCTCTCTGCATCACGTGCGGGCCGGCCGCAGGGGGGCTGTTTTCCGGAACGACCATGGGGCAACCGAAGGCGGCCGACACCTGCGCCGTGCCAAACTCGACGCGCACGGTCGGCACGCAATCGTCCTCGACCTCAAGGTGCGGCTTGATGCCGTCCAGGCCCGACTTCAGCATCAGGAGCAGATCGGCCAGGCGCTCCTCGTGTGTGGTTTCGTCGCCGGTGGGCACGCTGATGGAGAACATCGGCGAGCAGTTGGCGGGATCATCGTACAGCAAACGGTAGCGCGCGTACACGTCTTCGAAACGCCTCTGCTGATAGTCGTCCAGGATCAGATCGCTCTTGTGCGTCATGAATCGGGCTCCTCTTGACGTGGGTCTATGGGCCTATATGGGTCTGTGGGTCTGTGGGTTTGTGGGTCTTTCAGACTTTTCCGGAGGACCTTCTATCTGCGGGTACCCTGAAGGCATGGGTCGCATATTCCTGGTTTGAAGTGCTATGATTCCATTTTCTCCTTGACGACTTTGATCCGGCCGTGAACTCTCGCAAATGTTTTCACCAGATGTTCATTCCCTTCAATCGTTCACCGTACAGCGGGTTCGTCAGATCGCTTTCGCCGGCCACGCGGTGGTCGGGTCGGGCCGCGTATCTGCCCGCGTCGATCGCTTTACTCCACCCGTCTCTCCTGTACAGGAACAGAGCCAAGGTGCCGTAGGCACAACTGTAGGTATCATACTGTTTCAACGCTGCGCCGGGAACGTCGGCGTTCCTCAGTCCTACAGACCCACAAACCCACAGACCCATCAGTACTCGAAGACCACTGCCTCGTGGCACTCCACCCTCGGCACGGTCACGCTCACCGTACCGCGTGATTTCTTCATCCGCAGGGCTTTCGTGCCCGGCGCGGTGTAGGCTTTCTTTATTCTCTCCGGCACGCGCAATACAACGGGCACATCAAAGATCGGCACGAGGTCCTCGATGACGCTGCATCGGCCGCGCGTGATCGGCGGGCCGTAAAGAAGATGCGCCACGTAGCGGCGCTTCTCGGGCTGGTGCAGGAGGTTGATGCGCCCGCCGCTGGGCATTGTGACGCGCAGAGCAGGATCATTGTAGATCAGCTCGAGCGCGTTGATGAATAGATCGCGGTGCAGTTGGGCGCCGTGCTTGTAGTACATCGCGCCGAGTTCGTGGGCGAAGCACACTACCTTGCCCTTGCGCCATGCGCCGGGGTGGGGGGCGTCCTTTTCCTGGTAGGGCGTGTTGAGGTGCGAGCAATAGTGCTCGTAGGTGCGGTCGAAGTATGGCTCGCGAATTTTTGCCAGCGCCTCGCCGCCTGCCAGCTTGGCGCGCAGTCCGGCCGAGTAGTTGAGGAACGGCGATGTCACCAGCCCTTTGACCAGCTCCTTGCCCGCGACGAGGTAGTCGTCGACGTAGCGGGCCGGCCCAACGTATTTGGCGCCGACGTCGAGCATGAATCTCTTGCGGTCGGCATCGAGCGCGCCGGCTCCCAGCACGAGGAGTGCGCCGCCGTCTTTGACGAACTGCTCGAGCTTTGCGGCCGACGCCTTGCTCAGGCACGGATGCCCGGGCAGGATGATCGCCGAGAGGCCCGAGAAATCGCCGGCGGGATCAACAACCGTGAAATCGATCTGCCGCTCGAGGAGCATGTCGGTGACGCCGTGGTCGTGGTCGTTGCTGCCGCTCAGCCACACGCCCAACCTCGCGAACGGCACGCCGCCCTTGCTGTACTGCTCGATCTTCTTGACGTATTTGTAGCCGACGCCGATGCTGCGGTAGGTTTCGAGATCCATCACACCGTTGGGATGGAGCTGATCGCCGAAGCTGCACCGCGCGCCCCAGGCGACCATCGCCGCCGCCTCGTACTTGATGGCGTCGGGATTCTTGAATCCGCCGAACTCGCCCCAGCCGGTGTGGAACTTGCCGCTCATCGCCAGGTACTGCTTGCCCTTGTTCGCGAAGTATTTAGCGCGGAGCGGAAACTTGTTGTAGCCGCCCCAGGTGGTGGGCAGGTCCTCGAGTTCGAAGTGCGTTTGCTCGGCGTGAGGATACGCAAGATAAATGCCCGCGCCGCCGTTCCAGTAGATGGTCGCCTCCGGATGACCGGCGTGGACCACCTCTTTGCACGCCTTCTGAAAGCCGATCCACTTGCTCTCGTTGTAGGCCGCTGCCTCTTTGAAGTTCGTGGGGTCCACGCCCGCCGCGCGCATTCCGGCGGTGCAGTTGTCGCAGTAGCAAGTCGGGCCGAAGCAGATGTCGTAGAAGAAGCCGTCGACGTCGTAGCGATCGCAGATCTCCTGCGTTTGCTCGAGTATGAGCTTGAGGTACTCGCCGCTGGGGCACAGCCACTTCCACGAGCAGCCGGGCCTGGTGTCCGTCGGCTTTGCATTCACGTCGAAGTTGACGTTGAGGATGTTGCCTTGCGGGTCGCGGGCGGTCCATTCCGGATGCAGCTCGGCATCGGTGGCCGACCAGCCAACGGTAAAGTAGATGGGTGCGCGCACGCCGATTTCGTGGCACGCCTTGATCTGCAGGCCGAGCAGGTCTTTCTTGAGCGTCGGATGCTTCATGCCGGCCTTGGTGGGGTAGTAGCTCCACGAGTGGTGGCCCTTGGCGAACACGGTGATCGAGTTGACCGCGCCGGCCTTGAGGGCGGCCTGCCACTGCTTCTTGTTGAACTTCTTCCCGACGTCGGGCATGTGCTCCGACGTGTGAAAATCGAGGTGAACTTGCCTGAAGGGTAACTGAATCATCGAATTCTCCTTTTCCTGTCTTTCGGGCTTTGCATGGTCGTATCCGCGGCATTGAGCGGATTCCTGTGTTGCTGTCTGACATCGTCATGAGGCAGGCATTCTATCACATCTGAAGGGTGCGGTCAAGTGCAGAACATGATTCGGGCGAGGAGCGGGGCCAGGAAGCGCCAGGGCACGTCGGCCAGCCCGTCGTAGGCCCACGTGAAATGGTCGCTCCACAGGTGGGGGCTCTCGATGTCATTGGGAAGCTCCGGGCGCTCTCCCTGCACGCCGAAACCGATCATGGCGGGAGTATCGGGGGCGGCCTCCTTGATGGCGGCGATCCGTTCTGGGCGCCGCTGATGACGTAGCCGTTGCCGCTCTTGCGCGGATTCTCATGATCGTGGTTCGGATACCTTGCGCGGTGCTTGCGCCTGCCGTTGACGAACAACTGGTCGAAGTCCAGTTCCTGCTCCGGCAGCGCGCACGTCCAGATGCCGTTGCGATACGGTTTCCACTCGGCGTCGATGCGGCGCCCGCCGCTCAGGACCGGTCTCGCTCCGGGTAGGGCCGAGTATGTGATCGGCCGGTCTTCGCTTCCGGAATCTTCCGGCCCGAGCACGAGCGGTTCCGGAAAATAATACGTGCCATCGTGGACGAGCACGCTGATTGGGCCGTGGGCCTTCCGCTCGCACTCGCGAAGGGCATCGCGCGCACGCGCAAAGGGCGCGAACGGCCTGGCTTCGGTTCCCGGGTTGCCGTCGTCGCCGTCCGTGGCGATGTGAAGTACTTGCGCGTCCGGCATGGTTTTCTTCCTCAGCTTTTCTTACGCGAGATTCAAGAACGCATCCCCGCACGCCTGGTAGTTCTCTTCAGACATTCCCATGCAGGAGTATTCCTCGACGTAGCCGATGAAGCCGCCCGCCTCGGAGCCGAGGCATCGGTAAAGGCGCTCGGCTTCGCGCCGGATGTCGCAGGGCGTGCCCGAGATGGAAACGGTCTGATAGCTCACAGGCACCATGAAGCACTGCCGGCCGCGAAGCTCGGCGCCGACACGGGCAACGTTCACCACGTTTGGCTGTGAAATATTCAGCACGTCCACGCCGATCTGGTGCATGTCTGTCGCGATGGGCATGATGTTTCCGCACGAGTGAAACCACACGTGCAGGCCCAGCTTCTGTGAGAGTCTGACCATGGTACGTACCTGG
>JABMSA010000422.1 GCA_013202185.1 Planctomycetota bacterium | reverse complement strand
TGCGAAGCCCGCCCCTACCCTCGCCCAGGTGCGTTTTCTGTGGGTTGCGCGCCGGTCCGCAAGCCCCAAGCCATCTGCGTAACCCGTCAGCCAAAGCCTCAACTTCGCTGTTCGAGGAAAAGAGCAGATCCACCACAACGTACAACGAACCCAACGTCTGGCTCACGAAGGAAGATATAGAGCACCTCCGCAGAACAATAACGTACTCGGAATGGCCGGACAACTACAACAAGGGAAAAGAGGTAATGAAGATCCTTTTCGACGAGAACGGCATCGCCAAGCAGATATTCCTTCATGGCAAGGAGGTGAAGGCTGAAGATTAGCGTCAGCACATTCTTTGCCAGCCGCCCCCGCACCTGCTGAGCTTTCCCCATGCCGCGAGCCGCGAAAAGCGCCGGCAGACGGCGCGGTCGACGTCCTCGACCTCCTCGCGGTGCGCAATCAGTTCGGCGCGCCGTGAAGCGGAGGGGCGGCTGCAAGCCACGTAATCTTCTTCATCTGCCGCGCAATGGACCGGTGGCGGCATGTCCGTTGTCGCCGTAGCGCTTATCGCGCGTTGGCGACGCGGCTGAGGCGTGCCTGCCGCGTTGGCATCGACGCTCACAAACGTTCAACAGTCCCGTCGGCCCCTCGCACCCGATTTCCCTTGATCATAGCCGGTGCATCAGCTATATTGTGATGGAATCGAATTGCCGCAAAAGGATCGGTATGGAAGATAGACGCCGGACAAAAATCGTTGCGACCGTCGGGCCGGCCACCTGGCAGCCGGAAAGGCTGGCGGAAATTGTCGAGGCCGGTGTTGATGTTGTTCGCGTGAATTTTTCGCACGCCGATTACGATCGCTTCCGCCGGGTGATAAAACTTGTGCGGGAGCTTTCGGAAAGACACGACAGGTCCATCGGTGTGCTTGGTGACCTGCAGGGCCCGAAGATTCGGACCGGCGAGTTGAAGGGCGGCAGCCCCGTTACGCTGGTGGCGGGCGAGGAGTGCGTGATAACCACGCTGCCGGTTGAGGGCACCGCCGCGCGCCTGAGCACCACGTACCCGCTGCTGGCGCGAGACGTGGCGCCCGGGCAGGAAATTCTCCTCGCCGACGGCGCGCGAGTGTTGAAGGTGATCGATACGACCGACACCGACGTGCGATGCGAGGTGCTGGTCGGGGGGGAACTGGCCGAGCATCAGGGCATCAACCTGCCGGGCACGCAGATCAGCTCGCCGCCGCTTACCGAGAAGGATATCGCCGACCTGGAGTTCTGCCTGGCGGAGCGGGTCGATTACGTTGCGCTGTCGTTTGTGCGCAAGGCCGACGACATCCTCGAGCTCCGGCGCAGGATAGAAGAACGCGGGCACGAAACGCCAATCGTGGCGAAGATCGAGAAGCCCGAGGCCGTCGAGAATATCAGGAGCATCATCGAGGCAACGGATGCCGTGATGGTTGCGCGCGGCGACCTGGGCGTGGAAATGGCCCCCGAGGTGGTGCCGCTGGAACAGAAAAAGCTGATTGCTCTGAGTAACTTTTTCGGCAAGCCGGTTATCACCGCTACGCAGATGCTCGAGTCGATGGTGCACAGTCCGCGTGCGACGCGCGCGGAGGCGTCGGACGTGGCCAACGCCATCTTCGACGGCACCGACGCTGTTATGCTCTCGGCCGAGACCGCCGTGGGCCGGTACCCCGTGGAAGCGATAGAGACGATGGGGAGGATAGCGCTTGCCGTTGAGCGGGCGTCTTTTTCCGAATCGTCGTACGGCCGGGGTGTTCGGCGCGAGTGGCGGCGGCACCACGATCTCGACGTGAGCGAAATGACGCAAGCGGCGGAATCGAGCGTGGAGACGGCCGCAGCCGATGCGGCCGTGAGCGCCGCCCGCGACCTCGACGCGGCCGGGATAGTTGTCTTTACGCTGTCGGGCTCGGCGGCGATGAAGATCGCGAAGCGCCGGCCGCAGTCGCCGATCTATGCGATGACGCCGCACCTCGAGACCTACAACCGGTTGTCGATGGTGTGGGGCGTGACCCCGATGCGGACGGCCGTTGGCCGGCAGACGGACGCGATACTGACGGCGGGCGAAGAGATGTTGCTGGAGAGCGGCAGGCTGCACAGGGGAGACGTAATCGTGATTGTCTCGGGCGCGATGCCGATGCGAGGCGCCACCAACTTCGTGAAGATACAGCGCATCGGTGAATGAGAAACGTTTTGATTGCAGAGACTCCGCTTTGGAAGACAGGTAGCAAATGATGTTCATGAAAGGAGAAGCTTGATGATTGAAAAGATCGTGTGCGCCATTCTGATGACGGGGCTTGTATTGTGTGCAGGCTGCGAGGAGAGCCAGGATGCCGATAAGCAGGATGCGACGCCGGCATCGATACAGCAAGATGAGCCCGAACAGCCGAAACAGGATCAGGACATTGATGCAAAGGTTGCCGGCGAGACAGAAGCCGAAGCCGATAATCCGATTGAAGAGAACACTCAGGCAAAGGATGAAAACATGCAGGACAAGAAGGAAGGCCAGCCGGCCGTTGAGCCACCTGCCGACGGCAAGCTGTATGCTGTGATGGAAACATCGATGGGGGTGGTAACCATCGAGCTGTTCGAAGACGACGCCCCCGAGACCGTGGAGAATTTCGTGGGCCTGGCGACCGGCACGAAGCCCTACAGGGACCCGACGACCGGCAAGGAGAAGACGGGCAAGTTTTACGACGGGCTCGCATTCCACCGGGTCATTCCACTTTTCATGATCCAGGGCGGCTGCCCGCTCGGGTCGGGCATGGGCGGCCCCGGTTACAAGTTTAAGGACGAGTTCGTCGACCACCTGGTGTTCGATACACCCGGCATCCTGGCGATGGCGAATTCCGGCCCAAAGACGAACGGCAGCCAGTTTTTCATCACGGTGGCGCCCACGCCGCACCTCAACAACAAGCACACGATCTTCGGCAAGGTTGTGGATGGTTACGCCGTGGTGCTCGCGATCAGCAATGTCAAGCAAGACCGAAGGAATAAACCTCTCGACCCGGTGGTGATCAGACATCTGACGATTGAGCGTCAGCCGGAGTAGATACTTGTAAGAGCAACGAGCGCTTGACGAAGGAAGGCGCCTGTGGAGAATTTTGCCGACAGGCTGATTGCCGCAATAGAAGAAAAGGGCAGTCCGGCGTGCGTGGGCATTGATCCGCGCCCCGAGCTTATCCCGGCAGAGATCACGAAGCACTCGCGTCAGCGTGGCGAGGCCGGCGCCCGGGTCGCGGCTGTGCTCGCGTTCAGCCGCGAGATACTGGAGATCGTCGCCGGGCACGTGGCCGTTGTGAAGCCGCAGGTGGCGTTTTACGAGGCGCTCGGCGCGGCGGGCCTGATGGCGTACGCCGAAACCGTGCGGGCGGCCGGGAAAAGGGGCTTGCTGGTCATCGGCGACGTGAAGCGCTCCGACATCGGTTCGACGGCCCAGGCCTACGCGGCATCGCACCTGAGAGAATTGCCGAACGGCGACGAGGTGGGAGCATTCACCGCCGATGCCGTAACCGTGAACCCATACCTTGGCAGCGACGGCGTGGAGCCGTTCATCGAGGCCGCGGCAGAGGAGGGCAGAGGCGTTTTCGTGCTTGTGAAGACGTCCAACCCCTCGTCGGCCGAATTCCAGGATCTGAAGGTTGAAGGCGGCCGAGAGCTGTTTGTGGAAGTGGCCGACAAGGTGAACGAGTGGGGCGGCGGCCTGATAGGCGAGCGCGGTTACAGTGCCGTGGGCGCGGTAGTGGGGGCTACATATCCGGAGCAGGCATCTAGGTTGCGCACTATCATGCCGAAAGCCTATTTCCTGGTGCCTGGCTACGGCGCCCAAGGCGGCTCGGCAAAAGACACGGCCCCGTGCTTCAACAACGACGGCCTCGGGGCGGTAGTCAACTCGTCGCGCGGCATAATCTACGCGTGGACTCGCCCCCCCTACAAGGAACAGTACGGCGAAAGACGCTGGCGGGAAGCCGTCGAGGCGGCGGCGAAAGACATGGCAGCCGACCTGAGTGAAATGTGACGGGCGGATCACGGCGGGTTGTGTCAGTCACGTTCGGGGGCTGTGCTCATCGGGAACCGCTCATTGCTGATTCTTCGTCCAATTGATCCGGTCTTCGCAATCCTGGTGAATACGCTTTTCGCCGCGATTGCAAGAAACCTTCGCCTCGCGGGCGGATGGGTCTTGGTCGCCGCTTGGGGATTTGGCGTGGTCATCCTGTGGTCTGTGGGCGTGCCCGGCTACGTGCCGTTTGTGTTGTTCGTTGGCGGTTCCGCGGCGGCGGGGCGCGCCGGCTTGCAGCGCAAGCAATCGCTGGGCATTTCGGTGTCGCCCATTGCCGTGCTTTCGGCCACGCGTATTTGTGCGAGTTGCCTGCCGCCCACGATCTGCGCGGTTGCGGTTGTGTCCGGGTTTTTTCAGCCTTCGGTTTTGCTTGTTGCTTCGGTGGCAGGTTTTGCCTCGGCCCTGGCGGATGTTGCTTCGGGCGAGCTTGGCACGTTGATGAACGCCCACCCTGTTCGCTTGTTGACGATGCAAAAGACCTACCCCGGTGCGAGCGGTGCGGTGTCGCTGATGGGCACGATCGACGCGCTTGCCGCAGCCTGCCTGATTGCACTAGCCGGATGGCTGGCACGCGCAATTGGTTTTGCCGATGTCTGGGTGGTCATGGTTGCGGCTTGCGTCGGCAACCTGGTCGACACCGTTCTGGGCGGGACGTTTTTCCTTGTGTCGAAGAACGACGGCGCGCCATCGCGCGCAAGTTCCGCATGCAGGGATTTCTTCGCAACGTCGGTTGCGTGTGCTGTGGGGGCTGTTTTGGCGCGGGTGACGCAGTAACCGCAAGCGGGGGGGCTTGCAGCAGAGGGCGGATGGGGTTTTCCGTCAGTCGCTGCTGGTGAGGTGGCGCGCCTCTTCGAGAATATGGGGAAAGCGCTTGTTGACCTCAGCGATGACGCCCGGTTGAATTTGGAGGTTCCGTACGTCATCTGAAAGGTCCGGGGGCTTGCCCGTGTGAACGATCGACGTGAGGCCGTTTGCGGAGCAGATGTAGTCGGCAAGGCCCGCAACCATGGCAAGCATGGGGTGATGGCGGGCGCGCGTGGGGGTGTGGTGCTCGCCGATGGCTTCGCAGAGGGGCGCGGGCAAGTTCCATATTTCGCACAGGCGGCGGCCGATCTCGGAGTGCGTGGTATTGATGATGCGCAGCTCGGTCTCGGGAAGGATTCGTTTTTCTGACTGCTGAGCGTCGAGCAGCTTCATGAAGGCCTCGTGAGCGTATTGATCCAGGACGACCTTGCCGACGTCGTGGAGGAGCGCGGCGGTGAAGGCTTCGCTCGTTTCGGGGAGAAGGGCAAGCTGGCAGAGCTGCTGAGCCACCAGAGCGCTGCTTGTTGAGTGAAGCCAGAAGGCGTCTTGTGTGAAGAGCGCGGAATCTTTTGTGTCGAACATTTTCATTGTACTCACCGCTACGGCAAGCGATCGCACCGAAGAGAAGCCGAGGATCATCACGGCTTCCCTGACCGTTGATACGTTCCGCGAAAGCCCGTAGAAGGCGGAATTGGTGACGCGCAGTATCTTTGCGGTGAGGGCCAGGTCTACCTGGATAACGTCGGCGAGGTCCTGCGCCGAAGCGTCGGGGTCGTCGGCTATTGCAGTGGCCTTCTGAATTGCCGCGGGAAAACTCGGCAGATCATCGATGCTATCTACCAGGCCTCTCAGATCCTCGCGCAAGGTAAGTATCATTGGAACGCCCTCCTTATGGTTCCGTGCTGTTTGCTCTTGTCAGCATATCGTTGCGACTATGTGGCCGCGTTCCGCATTGTGGCTTTTGCAGCGTTGTGAGGTGCAGGTCATATTCATTCAGCGATCGTTTCGTTGTCGTCGTCGGAAAGCATTATGTGAAGGTGCTCGAAAAGAGGGTTATCGAGTGGGTAAGAGATGAGAACGGCGCCTCTTGCCCCGCCGCGCCTCTTGAGCGGATAGCAAAACATATTGGACTCGCCCAGGGCTTCGGTATACTCCAGATTCTGTGGTGTGCCGGATTCAATCGTGTTTCGAACCGCTTGCTGAATATCTTCCGGCAGGCAGTTCTTCATGTTCGAGCCAATTGCGCCGTCACCGAGCAGTGCAGTCTCGAGCCCGCGGCTGTTGGCCTGCACGATCGTGCCTGTATCATCGACTCCTATGACGGCAATGGGCAACTGATCCAGCACCTCCTGTGCGAGCAGGAGTATGCGGTTGTGGATTTGCAGCTCGCGCGTTTTTCTTTCCACCGCCGCCTCGAGGCCGGCGTTCAGGAGCTTGAACTCTTCGTTCTGCTTTGTAACCTTGGCGACGAGTTGCTGGTTCTCTTTTTCAAGCCGGTGGCGCTCCAGGGCGTGGCGGATTGTGAGCTTGAGTTCTTCGTCGTTCCACGGCTTGAGGATGAATCGATAAGCCTCGCCCTCGTTGATGGCGGCGACCAACTCGCCGACGTCGGTGTAGCCCGTTAGCACCATCCTCACTGTATCGGGATATCGCGCCTTGACCTTTTTGAGGAGCTCAGTGCCGCTCATGCCGGCCATGCGGCCGTCGGCGAGGACAATGTCCACGTGCTCCCGGGCAAGGATTTCGAGTGCCTCGTCGCCGGAGGAGGCCATGTGCAGCCTGTAGCCTTCGCGCCGCAGCAGTCGCCTGAGGGCGCTCAGGATGTTTGGCTCGTCGTCTACCAGCAGCAGGCTGTATTCTTCAGGCATCTTCTTCCCCTGTCACGGGCAGCCGTACTCTGAACGTTGTGCCTTTGCCGATTTCGCTGTCGATGGTTATCTCGCCGTTGTGCTCGGCGATGATACTGCCGGCTATGCTCAGCCCCAGGCCGGTGCCCTTGCCTACGGGCTTGGTGGTGAAGAAAGGGTCGAAGATCTTGTCTTGGCTTTCCTTGGGAATCCCGCAGCCGGTATCACTTACCTGCACGTAGATGTTGTTGTTTTCGTGCCAGGTGCGTATGGTCACGGTGCCCTTGTCCTCGATTGCCTGGGCGGCGTTGACGATCAGATTCATGAACACCTGGTTGAGCTTCATCGGATAGCAAATGAGATCCGGGATGTCTCCAAGCTCCTTGACTATTTCACAATGGTATTTCAATTCGTTCCAGCAGAGGTTTATTGTGCTCTCGAGGCCCTTGTTGATGTCTGAGGTCGTTTTCTGATTCTCTTCGGCGCGAGAAAACGACCGGAGGTCCATTACGATCTTCTTCACCCTTTCGGCCCCGTCAATGGTTTCGTCGACGAGCGACTGGATGTCCTCGAGCATGTAATCCATGCCCACTTCGGCGCACCAATTGCCGAGCTTGCGGAGGAGGTCGGTTGCCTTGTCGATTTGGTCTGTCAGAAGGAAGTTGTGGGCTTGTGAGCAGCGCTCGGCGAACTCCTTGAAGTCTGCAATGTAGTCGCAGAGGGTGTTCATGTTCGAGTAAATGAACCCGATGGGGTTATTGATTTCATGCGCTACTCCGGCGGCTAGCTGGCCTATTGATGCGAGCTTTTCGCTTTGCAGCAATTGGCTCTGCGCCGTCTGGAGGTCGCGGTAGTTCTTTTCGGCCTGGGCCCGGGCGGCTTCGAGGCTTCTGGTTCGCTCTTCGGCCTCGTGCTCGAGCTCGGCCATGCGCGTTTGCCAGTCGCGCCCTCGATGGGCTTTTGCGGGGGAGCAGGCACGCAGGGCGTCTTCCGCGGCGGGATCAGCCGGACCCGATATGCGAAGGCACCTGCTGATGTCCGGTCCCGTAGCATCGGTTTGCTCGTCATCAGGTGCCAGGATGATTTCCGGAGGTCCTATTTCTGCCTCACTGCACCATCTGACGAGATCGGCCACGCACAGGCCCGGCAAGGTGAGGTCGACTACGGCAACGTCGAACTCTTCGCGCCCATTGGCCAGAACGTCGAGCAGGGCGTCCGCGTCGGCAAGTCTTGTGACCCTCTTGCCGCTGTTCTTCATTTTCCCGATGGCCTGCAGCCGCGCTGCGGGCGAGCCATAGACCATGACCACGCGCGTAGTGCTTTCCACTTGGGGCGAGACTTTGTTGCTGTCCATTTCGTGCCGCTCCTTACCCCTGATCCAGCATTTCGATCAGTTCCAGGCGTCGCTCTTCCGAGATGTCGCCGATCAGCATTTCCACAACATTGCGAACATAGTGGTTGCTGAATGGTTTGCGGATGTAGTAACCTGCGCCGAGTCTCTTGGCTTCCTGGTCGCCGTTGTTCATGCCCGTGATGAAGACCACGGGCACATTGCCGATGATCTTTCTCACTTCCTGCATGAATTCCGGCCCGCTCATGCCCGGCATCTTCATATCGAGAAGAATGATGTCCGGGTTCACCGTTTCCGCCAGCTTCAGGCCCTCCTCGGGGCCCAGGGCCGCGACGACCTCGAACGGCGTCCGGCGGAGAACACGCTCGAGCGCGCTGAGAATTCCGGGATCGTCGTCAACGCACAAAACGATCTTCACGCTTGCTTGAGGCGCCTCAGTCATCCTTGTAGACCTCGTAACCAGCGCGCCGAAAATGTTCTTGGTTTCGGATATCCGCGCGCCGATTCCATTCCTTGATCCGGCCCGGGCACATAGAGCACAGAAGATATACTGTTATTCTCGGCAAGTATGGCGGAAAGTTGATTGCAGCTTGCCGATATTGCCGCGCCACGATGCGGCGCGGCAGCCGGCGAATCGAAACGTATAAAAGGCGGCAGACGACAACAGGCGAAATAAACAGAGGCGCGCCGGGCGGCGCGCCTCTGCGTGCGGAAACGTTCTCGCCGTTCTCAATGATGCGAGAAGCAGCGCTCCCCGGTGAAGACCATCGCGATGTCGTGCTCGTTGCACAATTGCACGCACTCGTAGTCCATAACGCTGCCGCCGGGCTGGACAATTGCGGATATGCCCGCCTTGGCGCATTCTTCGATGGAATCAACCGCGGGGAAGAAGGCGTCGGACGCCAGCACGGCCCCTTCGATCTTCTCGGGGCCCACGTACTTCTCGGCGACCTTCGCGATGGCCTGCCGCACGGCGCTCACCCGATCCTGCTGCCCGGTGCCCGCCGCCATTACCACGCCGTTCTTGCCTACGATTACGCCGTTGGAGCGGACGTTGAAATTGACGTACCACGTGAAGAGCATGTCGGCCGCTTCCTGGGGCGTCGGAGCCCGGCTGATCGTGATCTTCCCCTTTTTCGGATGGTCGGCAAAGGCCGGTTGGAAGTCCTCGACCGACCGTATGCTCGAAAGATACGGATCCGCCAGGACCAGCGAGCCGTCGAGCAGCACCTTCACCTCCTTGAAGTCGGGCGCCGGGTCACCCGCAAAGCGAGGGAGCTTGCCGAGGTCGTTGATCCTGATGATGCGGATGTCCTTGTTCTTGCCGTACTTCTTGTTGTCGTGAAATCGGTCCAGGGCGCCGTCTTCGTAGTCCGGCGCGACCACACCCTCGACGATCGTCGTCATTATCTCGTCGGCGGTGTCGAGGTCGACCGTGCGGTTAAACGCGACCACGCTGCCGAAGGCGGCCACCGGATCGCCGTCGCGCGCCTTGACGTAAACATCCTTGAGCGACTCATCGTCCACCTGCATTGCCGCGCCGCTGGGGTTGAGGTGCTTCATCACGGCGCACGCGGGCGCGTCGAAGTACTTGATGATGCCGAGCGCGTGGTGCACGTCTTCGAGGTTGGTTTCCGAGAGGCCGCTCTTGCCCGTCTTGAGAATCTGCATATCGCCGATCACCAGCCATTCGGCGTCGGCCGGCCTGAAGTACGCGGCCGTCTGGTTGGGGTTCGTGCCGTAGCGAAGGTCTTCCACCTTCACGTACTTCCGACCCATGAATTCGAACTCGTCGGGGTATTCACCCACGTGCTTCGTGAAGTACTTCTTGCGTGTTGCTTCCATGACATGGTCTCCGGTGGAATCGGGGCTGGAAAATGCCGAGGCGGCTACGCCCTCTGCTCACGGGCAGTGTCGACAGTATTCTTGAGGAGCATGGCAACGGTCATCGGGCCTACGCCGCCGGGCACGGGCGAGATGTGGCCGGCCACTTCCTTGGCGGCTTCAAAATCGACGTCGCCCACGGTTTGCATTGCCGTCTTGCCCTTCTTGTTGAGCAGCGGCTGGCCGTCGCTGTCGAAGCCCTTCGGGATTCTGTTGATCGCCACGTCGATGACAACCGCACCCGGCTTGATCATATCCGCCGGGATAAGCGCCGAAAGGTCGGGCAGGGGAGTTTCGGTGTTTTTCTTGGACTCGCCCCTGTACCTCATCCACATCGCCTGCGCCTTGCCGGCCGCCACGAAGAGGATGTCGGCGTTCTTCACGTACGACGCTACGTCTTTCGTGAAGATGTGCACCGTAGAGACCGTTGCGTTGAGCCCCAGGAGCAGCAGGCCGATGGGCTTGCCGACGATTTCGCTGTGGCCCACGACCACTGCGTTGGCGCCTTCGATCTCTACGCCGGTACTCTTGAGCAATTCAACGGCGCCCACGGCAGTGCATGGGCCGGGCTTGGCCTCGCCATACACAAGCCTGCCCATGTTGGCGGGGTTCATTCCCTCGACGTCCTTGAGCGGGCTGATGATCGACTGAATTCTTCGCGCGTCGACCCCCTTGGGCAGCGGCATCTGGAGGATGATTCCGCTGACGGTCGGATCGCAGTTCAGCTCCTTGATTCTGCCGGCGAGGCCGTTTTGGTCGGTATCGTCGGGCAGTTCGTCGAGCGTATATTTGATCCCGACCTCCTCGCAACTGCGCTTCTGGTTTCTCACGTAGATCTTCGAGGCGGGGTTTTCTCCGACCTGCACCGCCGTGAGGTGCGGCTCCTTGCCGTCTGCCTTCAGTTCTTCGACACGCTCTTTGAGCGAATCGACGATCTTTGCGGCGATTGCGTCGCCATCGATGATTTGTGCCGTCATGTCAGCCTCCGTTATCGATCAACATTTGCCGAGCAAAACAGACCTCGAATTCGCAGGCGAAAAATATAGCAGACACGCCGGACAGATGCAACGGAAAAAGTGGGGAGGAGGCGAGGGGGCGTTCCGTGCCGACCGGTTATGTCAAGCTATTTTTCCTCATGACCGGCTCTGAGTTCCGGTGGTGGCCGGTGGGTTTGGGCTGAAGTGGAGGATTGTGCGCTGATTCGCCCTGCCGGTTCACTCCAACCATGAGAATACGTGCCCCAAGCCGACAACAATCAGGGGGATTACGGGCAAGAGAACGAGCAAGCAAGCCCACCTGAACACCTCGGCCAGGGTCGCCTTGCCGAATGTCGTGCGGAACATCGCCTGTGTGACGAGAACTGCGACGAGCCACCCCCCTACGGGGCCGCGCTGCCCGCCGACGGCG
>JABMSA010000421.1 GCA_013202185.1 Planctomycetota bacterium | reverse complement strand
GCTCTCCCAATTGAGCTACATCCCCGGAACGCGCGGCGCCGGGCCGCTGATTGGCGTTCATGTTAGCACAAGGATTCCGGTGTTTCAAGGAGAATCGCAGAGATTTGCCGCAAGAGATGTGCAAGTTGCTTTCTTGCGCATGTGCTTGTCCGTGGAGGTGTCTGGGTGTGTGCTCACTCGAATTCGCGCGGGTGGCGGCGCTTGAGTTCCGGTATCGCGCCGCCGCGAAGCTCCGGTTGCTGTGCCGCTCGGCAAATGGGCTTATGGAAACAGTCTTGAGGCCGGCCCGGCGCAGCATGGCGGGCAGGCTGCTGTGTCGGAGTCGGTCGACGAACCCGCGCTCGGCGCCTTGCAGGCGCAAGTCGGCGGCGGTTCCCCCGTGGCCTACCACGCCCGAGTGAATGCCGAACGCGCCGGTCATCAGCGCTGTGCGCGATGGCAGGCAGGGGGCGTCCGAGCAGTAGTAGTTGTCGAACCTGATGCCTTCGCCGGCAATGATGTCGATATTCGGCGAGGTGTTTCGGCGGTATCCGTAGCAGCCCAGGTGATCGGGGCGGAGGGTGTCGAGGTCCAGGTAGAGTATTCTCACACGGTGTGCCTTATGCGTGTTGGCTTTCGGGTTTCAGGCGCGCGATCGGGCCCGGCCGTCATTCGGGCATGTTCCATTCCAACAGGTCGTCTCCGGCTTCCTCGTCATACTCGAGCGCGGCCTGGTCGGCCTCTTCCTGGTTCCTGTAGCCGTATTCGAGGTTGAACAGGACGGCGTCGACGGAGACCTTGCCCATCCTGCGCACCAGTGGCACCTCGTGGAAGGGCACAACGTCTTCCGTCATGGCCAGCCACGTGCCCGCGCTCAGCCGATTGAGATCGGCGTCGGCTTGGCCCGCGCGCGCCGCGACCTCGAGATTCATTGCGATGCGCGACAGCAGTTGGTCTTTTTGCAGTGGGGCGATCTCGCGGATGAACGTCTCGACCTCTTTTTTCGAGGGTTCATTTCCCGGACCGACGGTTTGATCCAGATAGTCGTAAGCCGCGTCAGACGCGAAAAGCATCGAATCGTACGGGAAGTAGTCGACAAGTTCGTCGGAGCCTTCAACGAGTTTCGGCGACCGCTCGAGCGTGTCCAGTTTGTATGCTGCCAGGTCGGACGTGCGCCGTTTGGGCCGGATGGGCTCGGCGCCGAGGTACGCCCGAAAGATACAAAACCTGCCGGGTATGGGCGAGCCGTTCTCCTCGTGGATGGCAAAAGCTTCGGCAAGCAGTTCTCGCGCGAAGTCAAGCGTGCAGGGCGCCAGGAATAAACCCGCGGCGCGCGCGAAGTCATCGGCCAGGTTGCCTTCGTGCTCGTACGAGCACCAGGCGTCTTTGATGCCGGCGGTGTCGTTCAGAAGCATGACGAGCACATCGGTCTGGCCGTCGGGGCGTTGGAAGTACAGGCACAGGCTTCGCGAGCCGCTGCCGTCAACGCCGGTCACTACGCCGTGCGTAAACGTCCGCTGCAAAGTGATCTGCTGGGGCACTCCCTGCTCGGCCATATCCTCTGCGAGGCCGCTTGCAATCCTGCCGAGATTGCCCATGGCCGGCATCCGGCCCAGCTCGGACAGGTACCACGCCGCCTGTGCGCACTCGGTTTCCCTCATGGTTGCCAGCGCCTCGATCGCTGCTTCCTGGGCCATGTCGAATTCCGCCGCGAGCGCCACAGTCGGAAACAGTAGCGAGGTTCCCACTTCCGGTCTTGCCTTGCTCGTTTCAATGCCCGAGATGAAGGCCATGTACATGTCTTCGGATTCCGGGATCGTATCGTACTCGAGCAGCACGTCGGCTGCGTCGAGCATCGCTTCAATCTCCTCCGGTTCGCCGTTGGTGGTTCGAACGACCTGGTCGACCGCAAAGCGGATGATGCTGTCAAAGTCCTTGAAACATGACCGAAGCTCCTCCGGGTGCATCTCGCCGACAAGCTCGTGATAGATTCCTGCGATGGCCGTCTTTCGGGCGTCTGGCAGGGCCTTGTTCCGGATCGCCTCCAGCAGGACCGGCTCGGCCGAGTTGCAGATGTTCTCGCCCAGTTCGTCCGCCATTTCGAAATCCAGGGCCGTCACGAGCAGCAAGACAGCGCTCCTCGCGATGTCGTTATCAAAATCATACGCAGCCAGCCAGGCGAGGTGCTCGCCGGCGTCGGGCGTTCTCAGTGCTATTGCCATCAATAAATCGGCTGGGCCCAGTGGCAGGTCCTCGCGCAGCATCGTTTCCACCATGTACCTCACCTCATCCCGGCTTGCACGGGCCGGTGGCTTCTCTGCGGCAGCCCGCTTGTCGGTTTGGCTTTTTGCCTGCTTGCGGACCTTTTTCTTGCCCTTGCGTGTGTTCTTGCTTTTTGGCATCAAGAGTTCCCATCTGCCCCACGCAAGCCCCGCGTCGTTGTGATCCATTCTGCCTGGGCCGGTGTGGCTGTGCGCGGCTGTTCGTTGTCTGTTACCTGGGCCTGAAAATCAGTACCCACGGATTATCCCATGAGCGCGGTGCAGAGTCAAGTGAATTAACTCGCCGGTGACTTTCGCCAAGGGGCAATCACGTCGGGCAAATACCTTGATTTTGCCCGGGCACATCTTATATAAATGGAAGGGACAGGCCGACGACGTTTTCCGCGCGGCCTTGGCGGGATCGGCGGAAATGCGTCTTTCAGGAGACGACATGAACACCTTTCGCAGATCGCCCGTTTTGCTGATGGCGCTGGCTTTGGCGGCAACGGTGCTTGCACCTGCGCGGGCATATTCCGCGGGCAAGGCCGATCAGGCCCGCGACCCGGCACAGTTGGAGAAAGAAGGCAAGAAACGCCTCGAGGCGGACCTTGCCCGGGCTGGAAAGCTCCGCCGCCCCGAGTGGTTGGGCGCCACCCCTCTCGAGGTGGAGCTGACGGCCAACTACAACAAGATGCGCCGCGCGGTGGACTCGCGGTTCGGAGAAGCCAAGAGCCGGGCGGCTGTGAAAATACTTTACGAGCTGATCGATCGCGGCACCGGCAAGCCCAGGGAATGGGCCGGGTGGTACATCGCACAGTCGCTGGTGTGGGCAAAACAAACACCCTTCGCCATGCTGGAATACTCCAAGGCGCGGCCCACTGCACACTCTCTGCTGAGCTTGGGAAGGTGCTACCTCGAGTACGACCAGTTCAAAACAGCAACGTCATATTTCGAACGAGCCGCCGCTCTCGCCGCGTCTGAGAAGCAGAAGAATGTGCTCCAGGCCAGGGCCTACTGGGGCATTGGCGACGTCTGCCGAAGGCGAGGCGATGGGAGTAAGGCGAAGGCCGCATACCAGATGGCCCTCAATGCGTTCGGGCTCGAGATGCAGGTTCAGGGCAAGCCCGGCTGGTACTACGCCAATGTGAGAAAAAACACGAGCCGCATGCAATTTCTCATGGACCTCTGCGATGCCGAGTCGCTGGACGTTTCGACCCTGAAACCAGGCACATACACCGCCACGGTGCAAGGCTTCGACGGACCCATTACCGTAAACGTTACAATAGCCGACGGCAAGATGACAAACATCAAGGTCACCGCACACAAGGAATCCATTCCGCTCGACTGCTTCGAAGAAATACCCAGACGCATCATCGAAAACCAAACGCCGTCCGTCGACACGATAACGGGGGCAACGGTCACGGCCGTTAGCGTGATGGGGGCTGTGCTCAAGGCCCTGCAGCAAGCCAGGTAAACTATGACAAGTTCGACTCGCACCCGCCTGCGCCGCGTTTCGCAAGCGGTGTTTCTTCTTTGCTTCTTCCTGCTGCTGCTTGTTTTCGTCGATGCTCCCCCCGGCACCGACCACCTCCAGCGCCATATGCGCTCCCAGTGGTCGCCGGCGTATCTGCTATGCCTGGTTGATCCGCTTGCGTCGCTGTCGGCCTTTGTGGCAAGCCGCGCTTTTCCCGCGCTGGCCGTTGTGCCGCTGATCGTCGTAGCATTCTGCCTGTTGATTCCGCGTTTCTTCTGCTCGCACGCCTGCCCAATGGGCACGCTTATCGACCTGGCAGGCGCCCTGCGCGGCAGACGCGCCGAGCGCTCGCTTGCCAGGTTCAAGTTCATCAAGTACGGCGTGCTGGCCGCCGTCGTTCTCTTTGCGGCGCTCGCGCTGCCCGTAAGCGGCTACCTCACGCCGATGCCCCTGCTTGCACGCGGCGTGCATGCGGCCAAGACCCTCGCCGACGGAAGCACATCGGCCCACCTGATGTGGCTCGGGGCTCTGCTCGCAATCCTGGCGGCGGCGGTCGTGCGGAGGCGCTTCTGGTGCAATTACCTGTGTCCTACAGGCGCGCTGCTGTCGATTGTCTCCAGGTTCTCATGGCGCAAGCGAACGAAAACCGACGCCTGCACCGAGTGCAAGAGATGCGCCGGGGCCTGCTCGTTTGACGCGGTGCAGCCCGACACCTTCGACGCCGGCATCGATTGCGCTTATTGCGGAGCCTGCTCGAGCGTGTGCAAGGCCGAGGCCATTCACTTCGGGGCGGCCACAGCCCTGGTGCCTGTCGACCCCGAACGCCGCGATTTCATCGCGGGCGCGTGCGTCGCCGGCGGGCTCCTGGCCATCGGCGGGCCGCTTGCCATGATCGGCTCCGACGTCCGCCTCCGCCCGCCGGGCGCCTTGCCCGAGGATGAATTCCTCGCGCGCTGCATCCGTTGCGGCGTGTGCGCGCAAAACTGCCCCGGGCCGGCGATCAGCATCGTGGGCCTCGCCGGAGGGCTCGCCGGATACGGAACACCCGAAATCGTGCCCGAGCGAGCCGGATGCGCGCCCAGGTGCAACACCTGCGGCCGAGTGTGCCCCACCGGCGCCATTACCCACTTGCCGCTCAAAGAAAAAAAGGCCTTCGTCATGGGAACAGCCAGGCACTGCAAGCAACTGTGCCTGCCGCACCGCGAAGAGGAAAACTGCCTGCTGTGCTACAACGTCTGCCACGACGCCGGGTACGAAGCCATCGAGCTCAAAGAGCGCATCGTCTACCTCGACGATTTGTTCGACAGCCTGGAAGAGAACCGAACAGTGCTGATGATTCCGAACGTCAATAAATCCAAGTGCGTGGGGTGCGGGCTGTGCGTGGCCGCGTGCATGCGCGAACTCGTGAAGAAGCGCGGCAAGCTCCCCCGCCCTGCAATCCTCGTCGACCCGAAATCGAACAACGACCAGCCCGTACGAAAGAGAGCCCGACACAGAAGAGGTGACAGTTCATGACTGCAAAGAAAAAGGACAGCGCCAAACTCCCCGTGCAGCGAGTGAGCGGCATCACAAACGCAAAGGACCGTAGCGAAGCCCTCGAGTCGCTCGTAAGGGCATTCACCAACATGCACATGGAAACGCACATGCTGCGCAGCCTCTGGCACGGAACGTTCGGGGACCCCGAGCACACAAGAATCGCAGTGGCCGACGGCCGCGTGGTGAGCGCCGTGGTCATGGGCCGCCGAATGATCCGTTTCGGCAGCGTGGCGGTACCCGCGATGACCGTCGGCCCCGTCGGCACGCACGATCATCACCGCAAGCAAGGCTACAGCTTTGCGGCAATGAACGACGCATCGAAATACATGGAGGACAACGGCTTTCTCGTCGCCTACCTGGGCGGCATTCCAAACTATTACTACCGCTACGGCTACTACCCCTGGGGGGCGGGCGGCGGCCTCGAGTTCGGCCGCGACGATGCAAAGAAGGAAGCCCTGCCCGGCACGTTCCGCGCGATGAAACGCGAAGACCTGCCCGCCGTCAGAAGGATATACGACAAGGCAACGGCCAACCGCACCTGTGCTTCAGTGCGCGATGCCGATCTGTGGGACTGGCTCCTACGCTGGGGCGCCAAGACG
>JABMSA010000420.1 GCA_013202185.1 Planctomycetota bacterium | reverse complement strand
GTATCGCTTCGCGGGTCGGTCTCAGCAGCGTCGCGCCCAAGCCGCCCAGAAGTCGATCCTCAATCTCTTGGCGTTCCTCTTCCGCCAGCATCTTCAGATTGCTTTGCGTGAGAGCATATAGAGCTTTGTACAGAGCCCTGGAAACGTGCTGCACAACAGAAAGATCACGGTTCGCGAGCTCCGTAACCTCATTGCCACGGGTAATACTTCCGTTGGGTGTCGACATCAGCTTTCGCCAGATTTCGACCATCGTGCCGTCATCGAGTACGGAGCGGGTTCTGACTTCCGGGTGCAAATCGGCCTCCCAAGGGCGATAAGGGAAGTCGGCAACAGGATAGAAACCGTAAAGCAGCGTGGTGAAAACATTGAAAAGGGTGGACTTTCCAGACTCGTTACAGCCGTACACGACTACGATGCCTTCTGGAAGATCACGAAAACTGCGATCAATAAGGTTGCCCCAGGCTTTGATTTCCAGATTCTTGAACCTCACTCCGGTTCCTCCAAGACGAGACGTGCGGCGGCTTCACGGTCCAACCCGTCCAAAAGATCCCGCAGGTATTCCAGGTCGTTCTCGTCCTCGGTTCGTGCCAAGACCGAGCGACCGATCTCTCTGAGGAGTTCATCGTTTGTCTGAACATCACCTATAAGATCAAGCGCCACCCCGAGCACCGTCTGATTGTTGCGATATGCCTCCAGGTCAATGCGGGGAACGATGTTCCTCGGCCGGACCTCTAACCAGCCCAATCCCAAAGCGTCACGGACAGCGTTGGTCAGCTCGCAGATGTTGTCTTCATCATGCAGATCCCGAGCGATGATCGATTGGCCCGTCAGATCGACTCGCAAGAAATGCTCCGCACTATCGTCCAGCGGGAGCCTCTCTCGGATGCTACGCACAAGTGCATCCACAAGTGATTGAAAGTCAGCAATATCGGCTGGACAAGGTACGTTGACATGATCCCAAATCAACGGAGCCAACTCGACGAACTCTACTTCTGGTGGTTGCCCCTTGGAGACACTCACCCAGAGCCCCCCCTTAGGCCCTGTTTCCCGCGGATTGCGTCCCTGTAAATTGCCTGGATACCATGCCGGCAGATCCTCGCGTACCTGTTGGCGCGTATGGATGTGACCAAGCGCCCAGTAGTCAAAGCCCTTCTGTGCGAGATCTTCCGTGGAACATGGTGCGTACCGCTCGTGCTCCGTGGCGCCACTCGCAGTCGTGATTTGCGTGTGAAGGAGCGCAACATGCGCCAGCTCAGGTCGTGGCGCCTCGAACCGGCTGGCGAGATTATCTCCTTGAGCTGAGGTCGAGTGACCCGCTGCCGTGAGCCAGCCTATCTGTTCACCGTCGGCATCGTCGATTGGTACAGTTTCCGGTGCGATGCTTGGAAAGAGATGAACGTTGTCGGGCCAAGCTATCTGCCGGGCGTGGTAATTTGCTCTGCCCGGATCGTGATTACCCGTTGCGTAGAAAACCGCTATGCCGGCCTCTCTCAAACGACTCATCGACTCAACCAGGAATCGTTCACTTGCAAAAGAGAGTATGTCGTTGTCAAACAGATCCCCTGCGATCAGGACGGCGTGCGCCTTGCGTTCGATGGCTACATCAATCCCCGCGGAGAAGGCTTGCCTGCATGCATCGCGAAGCCTGCGCCTAAGAGCTTTTTCACGCCCGTAAAACGGTGTGTCAAGATGAACGTCGGCCAAGTGCAGGAATTTTACACTTGCCATGGTCGCACCCCCAACCAAATGTGGTACCGTCAGTCCTGGGTCATGAACTCGCAACAACCAACATATACTACCCTATTGCACGGGCAAAATCAAGTCTCGATTGTCACGGAGACGCCCCAGAGAGCCCCCAGCGCTCACCGTGTCCTTGCATAGTCCGACTTCGTGTTGCTTCCCCCCTCGCCGGCGTCGCGTGAACTTCCCGTGCCGTCCCACGTTTGTCCATAGTGTGGTTGGCGAGGAGCACTTCGCGACGCCGGATCGATGCATTCCCTGCGGTCCTCCTATTCCTGTTCAGTGTCTCCGCGCCTGTTGCGCCTACGGCGTGACGGCCGTGCGATGCGCGGACCGTTGTAGATGCGTGGCCCGTTGTCCTCGTTCGGAAATACGCTCAGATGCACGCAGGCGTCGTTGAGCACAAGCGCCTGTCCCACCACGCCGCCGGATTCGAATCGCCAATCGTCCCCTGCCCCCACCGAAGGGCATGGCTGGCATTCGAGCTCGCCGAGATGCTCGAGTAATGCCTGGGCTCCCTTCGCCGTGAACTTCTTGTCGTGCTCGGCGGGCCGGCTGATGGCGTCGAGGGCGTATCCCGTGAGCAGGCGCAGCCAAAGCTGCTTGAGCGTCTCGGGCTTGTCGAAAATATCCATCGCAGTGAACTTGCCGCCGATTGCGATGATCACCCCGCGTGAACCTGTGGGATACGGCAGCGAGTTGATGTAGTCGTCCAGGCTGTCACGCCTCTGGTCGACGACATCGTGCATTGCCATCGTCGGCGAGGCGGCTCCTGCCTCTTGCATCACAGCCGCTACTTCATCCCACACCTCTCCCTGGTCGCTCGCGGCCTCGCCGGTGGCGCGGAGGTTCCTGCCCACGCTACGGCTCTTGCGCGCACGCAACTTCGCGGGAGAAAAATTCCCGCTGCTGAACGCCCGCGAATTGTGCCGCCAGCGTCCCTGCTCCACGCACGACACAGGGATCCTGGTCTTGTCGTTCGGTCTCACCAGCACGGTCGTGTTGAGGATGCGATTCTGTTTCGCGCCGACAAGTTCCTCACCGTCGACGAGCAGGATCATCGTCTCGGCCGTGTTCATCACCAACAGTTCGGGCACGCTGCCCGAGTCGTCAACTTCGGTGATCGTGAGCAGGCCTGCGGCGATGGCCTCTTCCGCGAGCATATACTCGGCGGAGCCGCTCGATTGGCTCGTCACCGGCACGACTGTCAGGTTCAGGTGGTTGATGGGATCGCCGCACTTCAGCACGTTGATGAACGGTCTCAGTGCCCCTGCATTCTTCTCGTCTGGCATAAATGACTCCTTTCGCTCGCGGCCCTGGTCAGTGCTCTCCCTCAGTAAAAGTATACCACGGGGCTATGACAGGAGTGGTCATACGCAGACATCTGGGTGGTATGACAGGTGTGGTCGCACGTGCCAGATGTTGGTGCGAGGCGAATGTGCGGCGCCTACATAATGTGGTGCCGAGGGAGGAAAAACTTCTGACTTTCTTGAGAGAAAGTGAGATGCCGATCAGGGCGAGCTGCCGTATCCCTCGTGGGCGGCGGCGAGTTCAGAAGCAACTTCAGCCGCGAGGTCGCCCGGTTGCAGAATAACCGCGTGCCTGCCGAAGCCCAGGACCCATCGCTTGAACTCCAGGGTGTCGGCCAACCGGAACTCCGCAATGAGCTGTTCCGCAGTGTCCTCGATAATCTTCTGGCTCTCATGCCACTGCTGCTCGCGGACGCTCGTGGCGGCCCATCCGGTGAGCCTGACTTTCACCGTGCGGGGCTTTCCCGCCGAGTAAATGCCGAAGCCTCCCTCCAGGCACGTCTCGAGCGAGAAGTTGTCGGGCCGCTCGAAGCCTTCGTCCGTCAGCTCCACGCCCGCGCAGCGCGACACCTTCAGTTTTCGGATGTCACACCTGCCATCGCGAACCAATTGCCCCACGCAATAGAAGCCGGCACCGATCAGGATCAGACCGTACGGATGAAACGACGCATCGAACGGCTCCCTGTTGGGCGGCGCATAGCGGATCTTCAGCACGCACCGTTCGGCAATGGCAGCGTTGAGGATTCCTATCTCCTTGGATTGGCCGGAATAGTCGTGAAAGGGAGTGTTCTTAACGAGCACGGCTTCGCTGAGCGAGCTGAAATGGCTCAGCGACTTCGCCGGTAGCAGCGCCTTGATCTTCCCAAGGGCGGCCGTGAGCCCCTCGCCGAATTCCGTGCCCGAGAGCGGGGCGAGAAGCTGCT
>JABMSA010000419.1 GCA_013202185.1 Planctomycetota bacterium | reverse complement strand
GGGTGTTGTGAGTGTCTGCATGACGCCGTCGGGCGATTCGGCCTCGAGGATGAGTTTCGAGAATTCCTTTCCGCCCAGGCCCTCGCTGAATTCCGCTGCGAAGATCACGGTGCCGCCGGGCTTTACAAGGTTGGCCCCGGCCAGCATTCCCTTGCCCGCCTGGTAGAGGTTGAGGTCGGCCGGGTAGCCGGCGTTGGTTGTGACGGCAATGTCTACCAACTCGGGCAGGTCCTGCGCGGAAGTCTTCCTTACCGCCTCCATCGCGACTTCGTGGCAGGCGATCATGTCGCCGGAGAATGCGTCGGTGATCTCGCGCGAGTGGTTGATGGTAACGTTGACGCAAAACTGCGCGGGCGCCATCAGGGCGATCTCGACCGCTTCCCGGTGGAAGATGTTGTCGCGGATATTGCCGGCCCGCAGGCTGTCGTCCTCGAGAAACAGCGGCGAGTGTATCACGCTGACGGTATCGATGCCCGCCACGCCGATGGCGATCGATTTGCGCCCGCCCGAGTAGCCGGCGTACATGTGCGGCTCGACGAGCCCCGTGATAACGCGGAAGTCGGACTCGAGATATATCTTGTTGAGATGCACCGGCGTGCCGCGCTTCGTCTTGCCGACGAAATCGACCGCGTCTTTTTCGCGGCCGAGATGGTTGAGCACCGGATACCGCCCGGCCACTTCCTCGCCCACTGCTTTTCGTATTTCGTCGTCGGTCATCGGGCGGTGGATGCCGTTGGCGATGAGTATCTTGATCTCGGGCACTTGGGCGTGCTCGAGCGCGGCGAGGATCGGCGGCAGGAGGATGTCGTTTCGGATCGGGCGCGTGAGATCGGTGATGACCACGCACGCGCTGCGCTTTCCGCGGGCCAGATCGGCCAGGGGCGCACTGCCGATCGGATGGGCCAGAGACTCGGCGAGCAGCGCCGAGGGATCGGGCGCGGCAGGCTTGTCTTTGCTGTTGAGAACCGCCACGAGGTTTTTGTCGGGCACGTCGGCCCACAATCCATTCCTGCCGTATTCGAGCTTTATTTTCATTTACAGTGTCTTCTCCAGCCAGTCTGCCGTGGCGCGAATCACGGTTTCGGTCCAGCTCACGCGATTAAACGTGTGATCGGCGCCTTCGATTATCAGTTTTGCAACTTCTCGCCCGGGCCGCTGCGCCTTCGAGTAGAAAGTTTCGGCGTCTTCAACGTTCACCGATTGGTCGTCGGAGCCGTGTATGATCAGCAGCGCCGAGTCGGCTTCGGCAATTCTGCTCACGGGATCGTGCGTTGCCATATCTTGGATGAACGCCCGGCCGAGCTTGTGCCCGGCAAGGTCCGTCCAGCCTTGCGATGCAAACTCGCGCTCGTTTTCGGGCGTGGACGACGCATTGACAACGCGCGCCATGTCGGCGACGGCCGCCCAGAGCACCACGCTCCTGGCCCTGTGCTCGACTCCGGCGGTGCACGCGGCCACCAGGCCGCCCAGGCTCAGGCCCACGATGCCCAGGCGCGACGCGTCCGCCTCCGGCTGCTGCGCGAGGACGTGGAACGCGCGGCGCGCATCGGATATTTCGGCCGACGGTGTCATCTCGACAAACTCTCCTTCGCTCTCGCCGGAGCCGCGAAAGTCGAACCGCAACGATGCAATGCCGCGCTCGGCCAGCGCTCGCGACGCGGCCACAAACAGGAAGTGCGACTCGAGCCTGCTGCCGGTGAAGCCGTGGCAGAATATCACGCCGGGCCACGGTCCCTCGCCCTGCGGAGCGTGCAGCGTGCCGGTGATGAGCTGCCCTTCATTTTCGAAATACAAAGGCTTCTGCATTTATGTGAGCTTTGCCTTCTTTCAGCAGACCGCTTTCACTTCGTCGGTCATCTGCTCGATGATTCGCCTGAAGCTGAGGGGATCGAGCCCCAGCTTGAAGACGATCGCCTGTAGGCCCTGGAGCCCGATCAGGATCAGAGCCCCCGTACGGTCGAGCCCCCCAAAGCGGCCGATGCCGATCATCACGCACAGTGGCATCAGCGGCATCCAGAGGCGCTCGACCTCGCCAAGGTTCGCCCCGTAAAGCCACAGCGCCGCCAATACGGACACCACGGCGACGGTCATTGCGTCGGCGGCCGGCAGCTTTCGTTCTTCGATGAGCGCCCGGCCTTCGCCAACGGCGCGGCCCAGGAACAACACGGCGGCCGGCACGCCCAGAAACACGAGGAACATCACCGGGTTGGCGACCAGCCATGTGACGTACGTTCGGTCCGATGTTGCATTGAATGCCGCATTCGCGCTGAGACATCTGCCCCAGCTTCGAATGGCGAGGAAATCGAACCCGCTGGCGATATACACGGCCACCATCCCCACGAGCACGCCGATGCCCAGGCATTCGGCCATGAGCATGAAGCGGCGCAACACCCCGACGAGTTGGTCTTTCTTCGCGCCGGCGAGCAGCATCCACGCCTGGGCAACCAGGATGACGACGAAGAACACTGCGAATGATATGGTGAACATTCCGCCGACGAAAAGCACCAGGCCCGCAACGATGTTGAGCAGCATGCTGCGGCGGGCGGCGGCGTGATACCCCAGCAGCACGGCGGCGAGGCCGATGAGCGGATAGAGCTGGTCGACGGTGGTGTTGAACAACAAGAGGCTTGGGATCAGCCCGCCGACGGCTGCGGACACGAGCGCTTTCTGCTTGCCGCAGGTTGCGCGCACGAGTAGGTAGAGCGGCAGCGCGCTCAGGGCAGCCGCGAAGCGCAGCAGCGCCACTCCGAGCCAGGCGGCGGCTTCTGCGTCGCGATCGAGCAGCCGGTCGAGAAATGCGAACGCCGGCTCGTCGCGCCACTTGTTCGAGTGAATGAGCTTCTCGGCAAGCCCCAGGGCGGCGTTTTTCAGCGCCGGGCAAGCCTTGACCGCCGATCTGATGCAGTAGAAGAACAGTACCGGGCCGGGCGGGTGCGTTTTCAGTTGCCAGTTTTCCGACTCGGCCGCGCGCTGGTCGTGGATGCGGAGGTACTCCAGGGGGTCGTCGATCTTGCCCGCCTCGGAGAAGTAGACGTTTGTGGTCGGCGGCGTGGCGATGGCGAGGAAGGCTTCTTGCGCGCCGAACTCGCCGAGCGCTCCCACCGCAAATTGCATTGCCACAAGAAATACAATCAGCATCGCGACGGTGATGATCTCTTCGTGGCGGCGCGCCGATTCGATCTCGCCCCAGGCGGCGCCTGCCAGCAGAACGACAAGGCCCAGGGCCGGAACGGCCAGGAACAAGCCCGACCACGTAGGGTTATCGGTGGGGCGGATATCCCACTGGCCGCGCACGCCAACGCGCACGATGCCGGTCATCACCAGCGCCGCTGCCACGGCGGTGAGTGCGGCGGCGATCCACAAGAGCGTTGTTGTGGTCTTTGTTGACTTCTGCTCGGCCATCGCTTCATGATTATAACGGGCACCGAGCGAAAGACAAAAGATAATGAGGCGGGAGGGTGGATTATGGTGTGATGGTTGTTGGTGATCATGACATGTCCCGGTCCTGGATGCGCCGCCTACGCTCTTGGCAGGTTGGCCAGTGT
>JABMSA010000418.1 GCA_013202185.1 Planctomycetota bacterium | reverse complement strand
TCACCAACGCGACGTCCGGCGACATCCACGTCGAGGACGAGGACGATGTCACAATCACTCGGATCGATCAGAACGGCCCGGGCAGTGTCACCGTGATCACCACCACGGTCGCCGTCGGAGGCACGATCACGGTGGCGGGCACGGGTATTGAGGCTACCTCCGGGCTGGTGACGCTCGACGCCGACGCCGCCATCGCCGTGGATCAGACGATCACCACAACCGGTGGCAACGTGACGTTGATCGCCGACACAGACGTGACGGGCGCGTCACTTATCACCACGCCGGCTCTGTTGACCATCGATGCGGTGACCGGTGTAGACGTGACCACGTCGGTAGCGACTGTCGATATCGACAACACGACCTCCGGCGACGTCGACGTAGACGAGGACGACGGCGTGAATATCAACAAGATAGCTCAGGCCGGAGCAGGCAACGTGAGCGTAGATACGACCCTTGGCGACATCACGGTAGTCGCCGACGAGTCGGGCATCACCGCAACCACCGGCACCGTTGCCCTGACGGCCAATCAGGGTGTTGCAGTTAACGAGACGATCACCACCACGGGCGGCGCCGTCAACCTGACCGCGACCAACACGACCGTTGCGTTGGCCGGCGCTATCGGAACGGGCGGCGGCGCGGTTGACATCGACGGACAGACAGCCGTGACGAGCACGGCCGACGGCACGATCACGACCACGGCCGTCGACGACACCAACACGAATTCCGGCACTGTCAACATCGACGTCAACGGTGACGGCCCCATCACCCTGGCCGGCACCATAACCACCACCGGCGCCGACAACGTTGCCGGCGGCGGCAGCGACGGCGGCCAGGTCGACATAACCACCAACGACGGCGCAATCGACGTTGCCGATGTCATCACCTCTGGCGGAGCCGCCACGGGAGGCGGCGTCAACGGCGGCGCCGCAGCGGCCATCAACGTTACCACAGGTGACGCAACTGTTGGCGACATCCACGACATCACCCTCAGCGGCAGCACGCTCACCGCGGAGGGCGGCGACGGCGATTCCCCCGGAGTGACAGGTGCCGCCGGCACCGTCACGCTCATTTCCGACGGCGCGGTGGTCGACAACAACGGCGACAACAACAATGTGGTTGCGAGCGCCCTGGTTGTGGTTGCCCAAACGGGCGTAGACACCGACACGGCCGTCGCGACCCTCGACATCCAGAACGCCTCGGGCAACGTGAACGTCAACGACGACGATAATGTTGCCATCCTCAGGATGGCCCAGGCCGGTGCGGGCAACGTAACGATCGAATCCGCCACCGGAAACGTTACTGTGGCGGCGGGGCAGTGGGGCGTAACGGCCACCACCGGAACTGTAACGCTCGACGCAAACCAGGTTGTCGTCGTCAACGATACCGTTACGACGACGGCCGGCGGCAACGTGATCCTGCGAGGCGGCACGGGTGTTACCAGCGCCGTCGCCGGCATCATCACAACAACGGCCGCGGGAGCCAACTCAGGCGCCGTCGACATAGACGTAACCGGTGCCGGTGCAGTTGCTCTTCTCGGTGACATCACGACGACAGGCGCGGACAACGCAGGAGGTCCCGGTGAGACCGGCGGCGACGTGACCGTCGATACCTTTGACGGCGCGATCGCCGTTGCCGCGATCACGACATCAGGCGGTAATTCATCATTCGCAAGTGCGGACGGCGGCGCATCAGGGAACATCGCCGTAACCGTTCACGACAGCGGAGACGACGAGACGCACGCCCTCGACATCAACGGAGACCTGACGGCAGTGGGCGGCACCCCAGGCGCCGGAGGCTCCACCGGCGCTCATGGCACGGTCACACTCATCAATGGCAGCGGCACTACGACCTTCAATGCTAACGTAACGGCCGGCGACATCGAGGTCGCCGATGCGGCCAGTCTCGGTATTTCCGACGCGGTAGTCATCGGAACCGATTCGACCCTGACCTCCTACGGCAACGACATCGACTTCTCCAACGCTACCGGGATCAACGGAGGCACGGCCGGCGGCGAGGACTTCACCATCCAGACCAACGGTGCCGATGTATTCCTGCCCGACACAGGCACGGGAACGGCACTCGGCTCGCTGACCATCGGTGCACGAAACATCAACATCCTCAACGTCACTACCCTCGGGTTGCTCGCAGCAGGCAGCACCGGCTCGCAGAGCTATACCACCACTTCAACCGGTGAGGTGGAAATCGGCAGCGCACTCACGCCCGATGTCACCCTGAACGCCCAACAGGGAGACGTTGTGGCCGGCAACCCCGGCAGCATCAGCTTCGACACCAACCGGGCCACCTCGCCGACCGTCGCCACGATTTACAATCAAAACGGCGGTGTGACCATCGCCGCTGACAGCAATGTCAGAATGCAACAGTTCGACAAGTTCACTGTTCTTGGAGACTTCACCATCACGGCTCTGGGGCAGGCGGTATTCGGCGATCTCAACGCGCTCGGCGACCTGATGGTGGTCTCGCCGGGCATCCAGGCGCAACTCCGCCCGGTAGCACAGGTGCTCGACTATAATGGCGTGTTGCAGCTCGATCTAGGCCTGGCGTTTACCGCCGGCGGCCGGATCGACTTCATTCAGGCCGTTGTCGCACCCCCTCTACAACCCTTACCCTCGCCTCCGACTGCAGTTGCCGCGACGATAGGGCAGGGACGGAACCCTGAATTCGTGACATCGAGGGGCACGGACGTCTACGGAAGCGGAACGCACCTGGTGCGGCAGTATCCCTTCCCCATAACCGAAAGTGTGCTGTTCTCCCCGGGCGGCGCTGTTCTGGACATACGGCCCTGGGGCCCAACGCAGACCCACACCCACATGACGTTGCCCAATCCGCTTCAGGGTGAGTCGCAGGAAGGCAGCGGAGCCGGCCAGGTTGGCGTTGCCATGCAGGGCAGCCTCCAAGCCCTCGGCTTCCGGAGCAGAGCCACCACGGAGGCCGAAAGAAGGGAGCGTCTGGAGGGATGGGCCCTCTATGAAGACGTCCCCTCAACGCGCAGGCCTCTTGCTGCCGGCAGGCTCGCAGGCGACAGCAGCGTGGTCGACGACGACTACCGGGCCGTCGTGGCTCGGTTTGACGCGACCCTGGCCCGAATGATCATAGCTGCCGCCGACAACCTGTTCAAGGACGGCCCCGAGCCCGCAGCAGCCGCAATACAGAAAGCCCTGGACGCCTACCAGTCGCAGGCCGGGGACGTGCCCGAGCTCGAAGGCGCACAGTTTGCCGAATGGCTCAGCAATCGGCCGGCCGAAGAAGACCCGGAAGTAGCCGGGCCCGACGCTCAGGTGTATCTCGCCAGCCTCCGATCTTTCCTCGAGGGCCTCGAGGGCATCGGCCTTACAGACAAAGAGCTTACATCCGTTAAGACGGCCACCTTGAGCGGCATCGTGGCGGGTCTCAGCTTCGCCAACCGCCCACTGACCCTCGGTCAGCTCGAAACGCTCGCGCGGAACGTGGAGCCGAAAGCTCGACCCGAAGTTATTGTGCCTCCCGAGCCCGAAGTCGAGCCGGAAGTCGAAGCCGAGCCGGAACTCGAAGTCGAGCAGCAACCCGAGCCGGAGGTCGACATCCAAGAGCCCGAGGCCGACTGGAAAACCTTGTCGATTGATGACCTCAGGCAGCGGATCAAGGAAGATGCCGAGATACTCACAAAATTGGCGACTCAGATCCGTGGTCTCAAGGTACTGTTGGCAAAGGAAAAGGACGCGCAGGCCCAGGCCAAGCTCTGGGAAACGCTCAAAAAGACCCAAGCCGGGTACGACAGAGGCATGGCCAGGCTCACAGACATGGTCAAGAAGATCAACCCCTGAGCCAGGTAGAGCTGATTCCTCCGCACTCAATGGCGGATGATTGTTCAATGTTGAAGATCGGGCGTCCCGGAAAGCTGTATCCGGGGCGTCCGATCCGCTTTTCGTCCATCCCGATCTCTCGTCTTTTCCAGTTGATTCCAGGGGCGAATACTGCTATAAAAGGCCAAGGCCGGAACCCGTGTGAAGCGCCCCTGGATCAAGTATCTCATTTGCAGCAGACTGGAGAGCAACGATGGCGTTTCAATGTTACGACGAAAAAGAAATGAACAATCTTCGGAAGGTGATCGAAAGCCAGGAGTTGTGGCGCGGATTCGGACACGGCAATTTCACCGGTCAATTCGAGCGCGACTTTGGCGAATGGCTCGGCTGCAAGTACGTTCTCGCCGTCTGCTCGGGCACGTGCGCGGAGGAAACGGCCCTCGCAGCCCTTGGGCTGGAAGTGGGCGACGAAGTCATTTGCCCCGCCAGCGCGCCGATTTTCGTCTCGTTTCCGGTCGTCGGCATCGGATGCATTCCGATCTTCGCCGATGTCGACCCGCGAACGCTGATCATCTCGCCCGAGGGAATCGAAGCGCGAATCACCGAGCGTACCCGGGCCATCATGGTTGTTCATCTGTGGGGCATGCCGGCGCCGATGGACGAGATAATGACCATTGCAGAGAAGAACAACCTGAAGGTGCTCGAGGGCTGTGCGCAAGCCTTCGGCCCGACCCATCGCGGCAGAAAGGTCGGTACCATCGGCGACGTTGCCTGCTACAGCCTTCAGCAGAGCAAGCACATGAGTTCGGGCGAGGGCGGGGTTTTTGCGACGGACGACCCGGAGATGTACAAACGCGCGTTGCTCTTCGCCAACGGCGGAATGCCGTGGTACGGCTACGGGCTCGAGGCGCCGACCCCACAACTCGTGGCGGGCAACCGGACGCGCGGCCACTTTGCTTTCGGGCACAACTACCGCATGAGCGAGCTGCAAGGGGCAGTGTGCATCGCACAGCTTGCCAAGCTGCCCGAGTTTAACAATAGGCGCGAATCACTGGCACAAGCCATCGACGAGGAACTCAAGGACGCGCCCGGCATCGAGATCGATCTGGCCTACCCCGACACCGAGCCGAACTACTGGATACGCCCGGTCAGGGTCCCCGCGCCGCTGGGCCATTACAGCGAGATCAACTACCTCGAGGTCGAGTTTCAGAAGATGCAACGCGATCGGCGCACGTCGCTGGGCGTACCGTTGCCCGACTACGTGAGCTACGAGCCCGGCACCTGCCCGAACGCCGAGGCCGGCGCCAAACAGATGCGAGGCATCGGCACGCATCACGGCCGCGAGGTAGAAGACGCCCGCGCCGATGCACGCAAGCTTCGCGAAGAGATCGAACAGGCGCTGTAGCATGCAGTTCGGTGTTGACACCGCAGGGATCGAACATGATGCTGAAGTTCTTCAACTGTGAAATGGGCGTGGGCAACACCGCGTTTGGCTATCCGGCCGCCCTGCCTCCGGCTGACAGTCGGACCGCGCCGGGTCATCCGGCCGGTGTGGCCGGCTTCACTCACTTCCTGCCGCATTACTCGGGAGCCGGATGGCCTCCATAGTTGGGAAAACCGGACTATCCACTGATCATCTTAACGGAGCAGCAAACATGATTGAATGGCGAAATTCGGCGGTCACGACCCTCGCGTCGGCCGTTCTCGCGGCAACGGCGGCGCTGGCGTTCTCTTCGGCGGCAACCGCGGCGTGGGAGCCGACGAAGGACGACTTCATTGCAGTTTCGACGACGGCCTGCTTCGCGCTGTCGTCGACGTGGAACCATGGGACGTAGCGGAGCCGGCCACCCAGGTCGATGTCGGCGTGAGCGCGGCCCGCTCGGTCCTTCTACATCAGGAGGGCGCGCCGGGTCGGAAGCTACCAGGCGTCGGCACAGTCACACGCTACCGGTTCAACATCCCGGCGAGCAAGTTGATCAACACTCCGGACGACTGGGCACGCCTGCGAGTGGGTATCGGCGTTCGTTGGGGAGGCGGGCCCATGGGGGCCGATCGCCAGCGCGAACGGTTCCTTCACATCAATGGCTCGCCGCACCGCCCCATCTCGCAGGATCCGGCCGACTGGCAGCCGCTGAATCTCGTCGGCTACGAGGCGCTCGTGTCCGATCGCCGCAACCGCATCGCCATCCAGTTCGACCAACCGGTGGACGGCAAGGCGAGCATTGTGGTGGAGGACGAAGCCGGCAACCGCATCCGGAACCTTGTGTCGGGCCGGCCGCTGAGCAAAGGCACGCACGAGATCGTGTGGGACGGCCTCGACGACAACGGCAGCGTCGTGTCGCCGGCCCCGTACACCTGGCGGGCGATCAGCCATCCGGGC
>JABMSA010000417.1 GCA_013202185.1 Planctomycetota bacterium | reverse complement strand
CCTCCCAGCGTGTGGCGTCCCAGTGGCCGTCTTCTTCCTGTGCGCGTGCCAGCCAGCCGAGGGCGTCGTTGACGGCCTTTTCCGAACGGAGTGATCCGCCGAAGCGCAGGAGGGACTTCTTGCGGCCGCGCCCGCCCCGGCTGCCGTATATGCCGTGAAAATGCCCGATGGCGCCTTTGTCTCCAAGGGCGAGTTTTGTGATCGCCAGCGGGGGCGCGTCGTCGGGTTCTTCTGTGTTGAAGCCCGGCACGTCCACGTCGAGTTGATCCATCTCGACCTCGGGTATGAAGGCGACGTCCTCTTCGGGCAGGGAATCGTCGGTGAGGTCGGGTTCTTCGTCGATCTTCGGGGGCTCGGGCTCGTCCTGTTCTTCGATTTCTTCGATCGGCGTGTCTTTGAGGTGCGCCTGGATGGGGTCGGTATCCTCCGGCCCCAGGGTCCAGCGGATCTGGCAAAGGATGAGGATGATCACTGCGTGAACGATTGCAGAGCCGAGCCACGACGGCGCCATCACCAGTGCGCTCTGCAATACATCGCCGCTTGTGCCCTGGTGTGCTTCAGGGTCGTAGTGTTCAGGTTCTCGTGGGACATCGCCGGCCATAGCTGCTACTCCTTTTCCGTGTGTCGGGTTTACGGTTGTATCATGTCAAGTATGAGCCCTGCGGCGTCGCGGGCGTCGATAACGCTCTCCGAGATAGTGCATGACTCGCTTGCAAAAAACGCCATGTTGTCGGTATTTTCGGCGGCTCGGCCGTGGGAGCCTTTCACGAGGGAAGTGTCCATCGAAATAGATCGCGTTGCCGGGTCGATGAACAGCTCGCACGGATCATAGCCGGGTTTCTGGTGTATGTCGACGGTCCGGGCGAAGTCGGGTGCGCGGTCGGCATCTTGCCACCAGTAGTAGGCAAACCACTTGTCCGGTTGCGACACGGCTATCAGCTCTCCCGAGCGAGGGTGGTCGATGCGCATATCAGCCTTTTCTTCGGGCGCCAGGATCTTCTCCACGCCGTCTGTTGCAGCCAGGGCTTCTTGTGCGTCTTGCGTCGCTTCCTCCCGGGCATAAATGTGGGCCACCTGGTGATCGACCATCGCAAACGCCTTGCTCGTGTGGATGTCGAGGAATTCCATGCCTTCTACTTCTCGCACCTCGAGGAGCCCGGCCTGCCGGAGAACGCGGTTGGGCGCGATCGCGCCGGAAACGTTTGTCATTCCGTATTCGGACAGCACCACGAGCTGGGCTCCGCCGGCGGCGGCCCAGTTTTTGATTTCCTCGACGAGTGCATCGGCCTGGGCGAGTTCCGCCTGCATCTCGGGGCTGCCCGGCCCGTGCTTCTGGAGCGGATAGTCGAGGTGCGGCAGATACACCATCAACAGGTCCGGGCTGAACCGCTGAAATACTTCTCTGGCTGCGGAGGCGATCCATCGGCTCGATTTGATCGATGCCATCGGCCCCCAGTAGCTCGTCAGGTCGAACGCGCCAAGCTTGGCGGCGAGTTCGTCATACAAGCCGGCCGGCTGTGCGTAGCAGCTCGAGATCATGCCGCCCTGGGCCTTGTGGATCGGCGCGGGGGTCAGTATTATGTCGGCGTCGGCGCCCATGATATTTTGCCAAAACAAAACGGCACAAACGAAATCCGGATTCTTCCGCCTGGCGATCTCCCAGATTCCGGGCGCCTGTACTAGTGAGTTGGACTGCTCCCAGAAGCTCACTTTGCGGCAGTCGCGGTCGAACAGCCCATTGGCAATTATGCCGTGGCCCGACGGATCTGCGCCGGTGGTGAGCGTGGCTTGGGCGGTGCATGTTACAGCAGGAAAGCTGGGCCTCATCGGATGCGCCCCGCCGAGCGAGCTGATCGTGGGTGCGTCGGCGCTGCGGCCGGAACTCCACGACAGCCCCGCAACATTGAGCACCACTACCTTGCGCATTTTACTGTCCTTTCTCTGCAACTGCCGTTCCGGACTATATAAACGGAGCGGGAACCGAAATTGCGCACAGATGAGAGAAAAATTCTCGGCGCCGCAACGCGTGCCCGTGGGGCGAGCGCCCGGCGGGCAACCGTGCCGCGCCGCTATTGCAATCCGCACTCCGAAATGATTTGCGAAGCGGATGCCACCATCGCGATCTCGAGTTCGTCGAGTATCTCGCGTGGTATACGCTCGAGGTCGGGCCGGTTGCTCTCGGGCATGATCACTTTTGTCACGCCTTCCCTGTGGGCGGCGAGCAGTTTTTCCTTCACGCCGCCGATCGGTAGTATTCGCCCGCGCAGCGTAATCTCGCCGGTGAGGGCGGTCTTCGGGTCGAGAGGCATCTTTTTGTAGGCCGAAAGGAGCGCCGCAAGCAGCGCTGCGCCTGCCGAGGGGCCGTCTTTGGGTGTGGCTCCTTCGGGCACGTGTATATGGATGTTGCCGGCTTTTTCGCAATCTATTATGTTGAGTTCTTTGGCGTTGCTTCTCACGAAGGTCAGGGCCGCCCGCGCCGATTCCTGCATGACGTTGCCGAGCGATCCGGTGAGGGTCAGATCACCCTTGCCCGGCACAAACGACACCTCGATGCTCATCACCTTGCCACCGGTTTCCGTCCAGGCCAGGCCCGTGGCGGCGCCCGGGCCGAGCTGCTGGAGGTCGTCTTTGAAGTATGGCGGCGGCCCCAGGTACGATTGAAGGTCGGCCGGGCGGATGATGGTTTTCTTTTTCGCTTTTTCTTCGGCGAGGCCCCTTGCCACTTTCCGGCAGAGCGCTGCGAGCTTGCGCTTGAGATCGCGCACGCCCGCTTCGCGCGTGTACCTCATTATCACTTCGTTGATCGTCGCTTTCGAGATCGAGACGTCGCTGCGGCTGATCCCGTGCTGCACGAGTACCTCGGGAATGAGGTGTCGGCGGGCGATCTGTATCTTCTCGGTTGGCGTGTAGCCGGAAAAATTGATCACTTCCATGCGGTCCAACAGCACCGGGGGGATGTTTTCGCGGCAGTTGCCCGTGGCAATGAAAAACACCTCCGAGAGGTCGAATTCGACCTCGAGGAAGTGATCGACGAAAGTTTCGTTTTCGGTCGGATCGAGCACCTCGAGGAGCGCCGCGCCCGGGTCGCCGTGGAAATCGCGCGATAGCTTGTCGATCTCGTCGAGCAGAAATAGCGGGTTCCTGGAACCTACCTTGGCCATCCCCTTTAGGATTCCTCCGGGCATCGCGGCTACATAAGTTCTGCGGTGTCCGCGAATCTCTGCTTCGTCGCGTACTCCTCCGAGTGATTTCTTGACGAACTTGCGGCCGAGCGCTTCGGCAATTGCGCGGGCTATGGATGTCTTTCCTACGCCCGGCGGCCCGATGCAGCACAGTATCTGCCCCTTCTGGCCGGGCGCGAGCTTTCGCACGGCGAGGTAATCGAGCACGCGGTCCTTCACATCGTCGAGGCCGTAGTGATCCCTGTCGAGCACCTTCCTGGCGCGTGCGATGCCGAGATCATCGTCGGTCATCGTCTTCCATGGCAGCCCGAGGAGCGTTTCGATGTAGTCGATCGAGACGCTGGCCTGGGGCGAGTGGAGCTGTGCCTGCGAGAGGCGATCGAGCTCGCGCAGGGCTGCGGCCTCGGCGTGCTCGGGCATATCGGCCTCCTTTATCCGCCCTTCGAGCGCCGCCAGGCTGTGGCCGTCCACGCCGTCGAGCTCCTCGCGGATAACCTTGAGCTGCTCGCGCAAGAAGTATTCCTTTTGCGTTTTCTGCACCCGATCGCGGACCTGGTTGTCGATGGATCGTTGGAGTTCGAGGATGTCGATCTCGTGCTCGATAACTTCCACCAGTTCGTGCAGGCGCGCGACCGGGTCGATCATCTCGAGGAGTTTCTGCTTTACACCTGCCCCCACGGTGAGATGTGCGGCGACGATGTCGGCAATGTGACCGGCTTCCTCGAAGCCGGGCAAGCTGTTTGGGGCGCCCTCGGGCACGGCCGGATTGAGCTGTGCATATCGGCGGAACAGCTCGGTGACGGTGCGTGCAAGCGCTTCGTACTTCAGCTCGGCCCCCGGGCGCGGCATGCCGAATCCGGAAAGATCGGGCAATCGTTCGACGCGCGCCTTTCGGCAGGAGCCCCTCCAAACAAAACGCCGCACGCGTATTCTTTCGAGCCCTTCAACCAGCACCTTCAGCGAGCCATCGGGCAGATTCATCACTTGCAGAATATTGCAGGCCACGCCCACTCGGTACAGGCCCTTGGCGGCAGGGTCGTCGTCGGCGGCGTTACGCTGCGCCACCAGCACCAGCGGCACCTCATCCTTCGAGCTGATGCGGATCGACTCCTTGCTCTGCTCGCGACCGACCAGCAGCGGCGTCACGAGTCTTGGGAAGACAACAGTGTCGCGCAGTGCGAGCACCGGAAACTCACCTTCTATTCCAGTTATGGAGGCCATTTTCCCCTTACGTTTTCAAGTTTTGAATTCGAGACCACTTGCGTGTGCGCAGCCGGCGCACTTTTCCTGTGCTGTCTTGATAATTGTATCAGTTTGGGGGCAAGTGTCAATAGTGAATTGCGGTAAAATTGTTCAATGAGCCGGCTTGCAATGCAACCGACTCGATGATGCGATGACGGCCCCCGCCTCAGAAGGTAGTCGGTTTCACCTTGACATGCGCGTCTGCGCGTGTATAATGATCGAAAAGATTATTCGAGGCAGATGGCCGTAAGAACGCAAGGAGGCCGGCATCATGAGAACAACAGCATCGCGGGCCGGACTGTATCTGATTGTGTCTGTTGTTGCAATGGCGGGCGCCGGCGGCGGCCACGCGAGCGGTGTAACGTTCACATCGCCGGTGGTCATCTCCGAGAGCGACGCAACGTACGACGGTGAGAATATCATCGTCGACGGAACCGCCGCGACCATCGATGGCGCCCATACGTTCGCCGGCGTGTCGATCATCAATGGCGGAAAGATAACGACCAGCGAGACCACGGCAAGCGCCGAGTATTCGTTGTACCTCGCCGTTATCGGCTCGCTCTTAATCGACGCGGGCGGCAGTATCGACGTATCGGCCCGTGGCTACCTCGGCGGCAACCGCCCGGGAAACAGCGGGAACAGATACGGCAAGACCCTGGGTAACGTCGACGGCAGCTACTATCGCAGCGGGGGCGGTTACGGCGGGCTCGGCGGCAAGCTGGGTGTTGATGCTCGCAATGACATCTACGGCGATCCGCTCGAGCCTGACGAGCTCGGCAGCGGCGGCGGAGGTCGGGCCGGCTACAACCAGGGCGGAGACGGCGGCGGGCTGATCGGAATCTCGGCATCAACGATACAATTGAACGGATCGATCAAGGCCGATGGCGGCGATGGAACCGACGGCACGTACTATGCAGGCGGCGGCAGCGGCGGAGGCATCCGCATACACGCGGGCTCGCTGATCGGCGACGGTAGCATCAGCGCCGGCGGAGGGGACGGCGGCGGAAACTTCGGCTGCGGCGGAGGCGGCGGGAGGATTGCCGTTTACTATTCAAACACGCTCAGCCTGCCCCCCCAAAACATCACCGCCGCCGGGGGCTCAGGCGCGGAGCCCGGCCACGACGGCACAGTCTTTTTCGGCGTCCCGGGCGACCTCAACGGTGACTGCACGGTCAACATCCTCGACCTCCTGATCGTCCGCAACCACCTGGGCCTGGACCCCGCAAGCGGCGAGAATCGGAAGGCCGACCTCAACGCGGATGGCGTGATCAATATCCTGGATTTGATCCGCGTGAGGAACGTTCTGGGCACGGTGTGCCCGTGAGATACAAGAGGCCCGGCCCCTCTGCCCCCACACGCAAACTGGAGAAGACTCGCAACCGGGTCTTCGCCTGTAGATATCCGGATCGAGGACCAGCACGATAGCCTGAATCAAGATTCGCAAGCCCCCCCCTCTGAAAGCCCAAAAGTTTTTTGAAGGGGGTGCCCGCCTCAGAAGGCGGTGCGACGAGCGAAGACGCTCGTCGAGATCAATCGCTCAATGACAGTTG
>JABMSA010000416.1 GCA_013202185.1 Planctomycetota bacterium | reverse complement strand
GTGTTCAGGTAGTCGAATCGCTGCTCTTCGGACAAGTCCGGCTCTGCCAGCAGGTCGGCATAACCGAGAATCGCCGTCATCGGCGTGCGGATCTCGTGGCTCATATTGGCCAGGAAGGAGCTCTTGGCCCGTGTGGCCGCCTCGGCTCGATCCTTTGCGTCGTGCAGTTCTCGCTCTGCCTCAGCGCCCATAATGGCCAAAGACGTAGTCTCGGCCAGGTTGGACAAGAAAGAATCCTCTTCCTCCGTAATGGGATGCTTGGAGAACATGGCAAAAACGCCGGTAGGGGTCCCATCTCCGTCGCGCAGCTTGTAGCCGACAAAGGACGCCAGCCCCAGCCGCTCGGCCCACTGGTGATTGTGCACCCGTGGATCGGTGGTTGCCTGGTTGGTCAGGAACCTCTTGTCCTCACCGGTGGCTATGCGACCGATTTTGTAGGCCCCAAGAGGCACTCGCCGATGATCTCCGTCGACATGGGTGTAGCGTCCCGAGCTGGATACCAGGTGAAGGCACTTTTCACGATCACGACATACGTGAGGTCCCTCCGTCACGTGGGCATGAACGCACCCCGCCTCACAGAGGTCAGCCGGTCTGGTAACCCAGATACGGCAGAAATCCAGTTCGAGAACATCCACTGCCGTATCGGTGATCTTCTTGCACTTCTCCCCTATCCGTCCCGGCACAATCAGTTCTTCCTGGAGCCGGTTTACCTCCTCCAATAGTCGGAGAAATCGCAGTTGCCTCTGTACCGCGCGCTTCTGCTCGCTGATGTTGCGAACCACGGCCTGAAGCACGCGGCGGCCGCTCAGTTCTATAGCGTTGAGCAGCACTTCGACGAGGAATATCTCCCCGGTGTCCATCCGCTTGTGCGTCCATTCGAAGAGGTTGCTCCCATTTTCCATGGCGACGGCGATTTGCTGGTTGGCCAGTGTCAGGGAGTCCGTCCCGCAGGGCTGTTCCGGCGGGGACAAATCGGCCGGGTGCTTGGTGCAGAACTCGGCTTTGTCTTTGCACCCGAAGGCTCGGACCGTGGCGTCGTTGCAGTCGAAGAAGCCTTGATCATCCAGCAACATCATCGCATCGCTGGTCGAATCGTACAGCGCGCGGAATTTCGTCTCCGAGCGGTGCAACTCCGCTTCGGCCCACTTACGTGCGACGGCCCCGCCAAGTGCCTGTGCGATCCCGTCGATGAGGCGACGTTCTTCTTTCAAGAAGGGCCCTTCATCCAACTCGGGGCGCTTTTGCAGGTAGTGGGCCTCCACGGAACCGCATCGCTGGCCGTCGACGATGATGTCGCCGACTTGCTTCCACTCGGTTTCTTCAAACGGCTCCACGACGAACTGTTGGCCTTCAAACGCGACCTTTCCTCGCGTAATCTCTGGGTAATGGCAGCCGGGAGGAATCAGTGCGGCCACGTCGCGAAAGAGTTCCTCCAACGTCTCTCGTTGGAGGATGGATCTGGACACTTCGTATATGCAGGTCTGTTCCTTCGTTCGTTCCCTCATGTCGTGAAACAGTCTCGCCCGCTCCTCCTCGGCGCGCTTGTGCTCGGTGAGATCTCGCCATAAGCAATGGAGTATCGTCTTTCCTTGATAAGTGATCGGAGTGAGTGAGACCTCAACGGGGAAGTCCTCGCCGTCTGCCTTCCGGTGCATCCATTGAAAGCGATGAAACCCCTTCTCAAAGGCAGCCCTCATCATCTCACCGGCCTTTTCAAACGAGCTGCGTCCGTCGGGCTGCTCCGGCGGCGAAAGCTCCGAAGGATGAGTCCTCAGGAAGTCGTCGCGGCTGGTGTATTTCAGCGTTCGTGCCGTGGCTTCGTTGCAGTCCACGAACTTCTCGCCGTCGATCAGCAAGATGGCGTCATCGGCAGCGTACAGGACGTCCATGAACCGTTGCTCGCTCTCCCGCAGCGCCTCTCCGGCCTGCCGGCGCATGAGCGCCGCTTCCTTGAGATTCGAGGCCATGGCATTGAATGCGCGGGCCAAGGCGCCGACTTCATCGGACGATCCGACCTTAACCCGTGTGTCGAAGTCGCCGCTGCCAACTGCTTCCGCGCCGCCGGCCAGTTCGACGAGGGGGCGGGCTACGACACGGCTGATGAGACCAGCAACAGCGACACCTACGCATATCGCCAAGACAAGGAGGCCCGCGGCGAGGTTCCTGGTCCACGCGGTCGTCTCAGAGGCGAGGCCATAGCGTTCCGTGGTAAGCCTTGTTTCTGTCTCAATGAATCCGTCAAACTCCCGCCTGATCTCATCGAGCAAGGCCTTGCCCACGCCGCGTCGCAGGACATCCCGAAGATGCTCTCCGTCGACGACGTGCGTGGCGACTTTCCTGGCCATCGCAATCTCGGGCTCAGCAGCTTTCTCCTTCCACTCGTGGACGAGATGTTCAATTCGCGCCAGCACCGCGACCTGGCTGGGATTGTCGCTGACGAGTCTCTTCTCCTCCTCGATGAGTGCGCCAAATTCCTTGGCGCCCGTGGTGTATGGTTCGAGGAACTCCTCTTTCTGCGCAATACAGAACCGCCTTTGGCCGGTCTCCATGTCGACAACGAGCTTTGACAG
>JABMSA010000415.1 GCA_013202185.1 Planctomycetota bacterium | reverse complement strand
GTTCAGGTTGAAGAGAAAAGGGTGCATCATCTCGAGATGACACGTCTCGGCTCTGACGAATCCGCAGCCTACCGCTGAAACTCTTGGATCGCAACGGGCGTGAGGTCGAGGTCGGGCGCGAAGTTCTCGGCCTGCCCGAAGAAGCTCATCGGATTGCCGAACACCAGCTTCTTTACATCGCCGTCGGCGAAGCCGGCTGCCTTCATGTTCTCGGCGACCTGCGCCAGGCTGGTGGGATCCGACACGCCCCAGTCGGCGGAGCTGTTGACGAGCATTCGCTCGAGGCCGTGCTCACGGATCAACCCCACCACTCGCTCGGGATCGAGCTTCGAATACGGATACACGGTCATGCCCGTCCATACCGGTATCTCGCGGGCGGCCGCCATCGTGGCTTCGGTGTTGTGATCGACAACGATGCGGTCGTAATCATAGCCAAACTCCTTCAGGATGGCGATGATCCGCTTCACGCCGTCGAGCTTGCTGACGTCGGGCGTGTCGTGCGGGGTGTGAATGATGACGAGCTTGTTGTGCCCTCGGGCGATCTCGAGCTGCCGCATGAGTACTTTTTCTTCGTTGGGCGTTATGAGGTTGAAGCCGATCTCGCCGATGGCCACGCACCGCTCGTGGCTCACGTATGGCTCGATCTCGGCGAGGACCTCTTCGGCGAGGCCCACGTCTTCCGCCTCCTTGGGATTAACCGCAACGCAGGCGTAATGGTCGATGCCGAAGCGCCTTGCGCGCACGGTTTCGAAATCGAGGATCAGCGAAAAGTAATCAAGAAACGTTCCCGCGTATTGCCGGTTGGTGCCCAGCCAGAACGAAGGCTCGACACACGCGCGGATGCCGGCCCTGTACATTGCCTGGTAGTCGTCGGTCGTCCGAGAGTACATGTGAATATGTGGCTCGACGATTGTCATATCATTCTCCATCTCTGATCGTCATTGTTTCTATTAACATTATACCGGTCTGTGCGGGCGTCGTAAATGAAAAAACCGGATCTTCAGGTTTTCGCGTCTGCCTCGTCGTCACGATGTGCCGGCCCACCCCGAAACCGCAAGCTCGGCTTTTTCATTTGCAAAATGCATCCTGTGGTGGTATTATTTCACGGTGTACCTAGGCCACGGCGGGCAACGGCCATGCGCGAACGGAGTCGGCATTCTTGCGTGTGAATCATGACAACACGGGTCACGTGAGGGCGGCCATGTTTGGGGCGCTCTGCCTGGGCGGCCTGAGCGGGCTGATGGCTACCGGGCTTCTCGGGCCGTTTCGCGACGCTTTCATCAAAGAATACCACATCACCCAGAGCCAACTGGGCACAACCCTCGCGATAATCGGCATCGTCCTGGGGGGGCTTGGCATTTGGCAGGGGCCCAAGCTGGCCGACCGCATCGGGAGGTACCGGCTGCTCAAGTGCTCGGTGGGGATGATGGTCATCGGGCTCGCGGGCTGCGGCTTGTTCAAGGGCCTCACGGGGCTCGCGGTGTTCTGGGGCTTGTTCATGCTCGGCGGCTATTTGTCGATCATCGTGAATGCGGTCGTCACCGACCTCTGGTGCGGCGAGCCGCGCCGGGGCGTTTTGCTGCTGCACACGATGCTCTCGTTAGGCAAGATCGTGGGGCCGGTTGTTGCGTGGCTGTGCATGATTTTTCTGTTGCGGACGCCATGGCGCGGGTTCTTCTTTTTCGGGTCAGCCTGCACGCTCACGATCCTCGTGTTTCTCTCGTTCGTGCGGCAGCGCAAGGTGTATCGCCCCAAGGAAGAGCATCCGTGGGAGGAGGCCCGGCTCGAGCGTCCTGTTTTGCTGTGGCTTGCCGCCGCACTGCTCGGGATCACCGCGGGCGGCGAGAACGCCCTCGCCACAATCGCACCATCGTTCTACCACCAGCAGTACGGCCTCTCGTCAAAGGAAGCAGCGTGGCTGCTTGCGTTCCATTTCATTGCGCTCACCGCGGGCCGATTCCTCTTCGTCTGGCTCGGCGGCAAACTGACCTGCCGAGCGGTCGTAGCCATCTCGATCTTGCCGGCTGCCCTGATAGTACCCGCGGCCTACTCATCGTCTCGAGCAGTGTCGATCGGGAGCTTCATTCTGGTCGGGCTGGGCTTCGCAGCGATGTGGCCGGCCATCTTTGCGCACATGGCGGAGGTCTTCTCGCGCAACAGGTCGCGCCTTACGCTCGCCGTTGGCGTGATGAACGCAGCCGGAATCGCCGGGGGCATAGCGGCCACGAGTTGGCTTATCATGACCGCGCCTTCCCTGGCACTGCTGCTTGGCCCGGCAGCGCTGATTCTCTGCGCGATCTTGTTTGTGGCGTGCGGCAGGTCATCCGCTTCAGGGCTCCCGGCCCCCGGCCCGGAAAGCAGCGCCAACAGCGACTAGTACTTGCTCGCGTAAGTTCGAATAATCTTGTTTCGGGTCCATTTGGGCCTGTTGGCTCGAGGGTAATTCCCTGTCATGGGCGACGGACGTAGCGAGCGCCCTCGCACTGCACGCGATGGCAATTTGCATGCAGCAGGCAACGATTGCATTTCTGCCGAGTCTGCCGTCTGGCAGGCTCGGAAGAAAGGCAGGCGGCCGGGGGGGTTGGGTGTTCGGCGCACGTAGCCTGTCAATCTTACGCATCTGCCGGACAAGTCGGCAGGGGGCACGCTAAACGGATACGCCCCGGTGGGGCGTCTCTACAAGTACGTGACCGTATTTGCGAACAGGTGTATTTAGCTCTGTGGCTACCGGCCGTACTTGCCCATCAGCTCACCTTCGGCGTGGATGTGGCCTGCAATCGCCTGCATGAGCTGGTGGTGCGAGCAGCCGGGCCCGAGGTCGAGCATCGTGTCGAGCGCGTAGACCTTGAAGAAGTAGCGGTGAGACGGGCCCTTGGGCGGGGCGGGGCCGCCGTAGCCGATCTTGCCGAAACCGTTCCTGCCCTGCAGCGCGCCGTCGGCCAGCTTCGCCGACGCCGGTATGCCGCGCGGCAGTTGCGTAGTCGACGCATCGATGTTGAATATCACCCAATGCACAAACGAGCCGCCGGGCGCGTCGGGATCTACGCACACCAGCGCGATGCTCCTCGTGCCGTATGGCACGTCAGTCCACTGCAACGCAGGCGACACATTACTGCCGTCGGCCGTGTGCTCGCGAGGGATAGCGCCCCCTTGCTCGAACCCCGGACTGCTTACCGTGATCACGGCGATTTCCACTTCGGCCATTTTTCCTTCCTCCTCAGACGTGCATCCGAAAACAGCCGCAACAACGACGACAAGCGCCGCCGGTAGAGCTTCGGACATCCCGCCACGCCGTTTAACGTTTATCGGCATTGTCATTCTCCTCGAAAGGGCACCCAGGCCGCCCGCGCGGGCCACGGCAAAACGCAACTTCAACGCACAGCCGTCCGTCGTTTCGTTCCAGTTTGGTTCCCATCTCCGCAGAAAGCTCCTCCATCCGTCTGCATATTCCTTCGTGCTCTTCCCCCTTGGCCAGGTTCACCTGGAAGCGGTCGATCACGGTGGTGTAAAGTTCTATTCTCCTCATCGTCGGGCCGATTTCAACAATAAAGTTGGCCAGGTCCACAAAGCTGACCCCCGCCGCCTCGAGCGCGCGGATCGCCCGCAAGCGCTATTCTCATTGCTTCATCGCTCGGGTCCGTGTTCCGACGACAGTATCGGATCGAAGGGCTGAGGGGCTCCAATTCACCTGATTCCGAAAGCGTAAGAGTTTTTTGGCGGGCGCACAGCCGTGCTTTTTTCCCTGGAATTACTTGCGAACTTTCGCAGGATATTATATACTTGTGGCACGATGGGCCGGAGGATTTCCTTGGCGGCCCGGCCGTCGGCACGCTCGAAAAGATTGGCGTGGGCTTTTCCGGGCAAGAAAGACAAGACACGCTGCGAAAGGGGAATGAGAAAATTAAGCTCGATGGCAAGGAGCGCGTGATCCTGCCCGGCCCGGCAAGCTACGGCAACCCGAGCATCACGCACGACGGCTCCCGGGTCGTGTTTTCCGACGTGCCCGCCGGCAAGGTGTACGTGGTTGGCTGGGACGCCAAGAACAAGCGGTTCCTTGTCAACGGTTTCGGCTTGTGCACATGGTTCGACTCGGACACCGGCATCGAGTGGGTTTACGCGGGCGCGGCGGAGTTCAATTACCCGGTGAACCGTTATCAACTGGACAATCCCCAGGTGAAGGAATCGGTGTGGAACAAGGTGGTCTCATGCTCGAATGGTTTTCAGGTTTCGGCGGACGGCACACGCACGGGGAGCGAATTTCCGCATCCCAACGCCGGCGTCGCCACCCTGCCCAACGGCTCGTGGCAGCATTACGGGAACGGCTGCGAAGGGTGCATCGCGCCCGACAACAGCTACCGCTTCTTTCACATGGGAGAATCGGCCGGGCACTCGGGCGTGATGATGTACGACGGCGGGGGCATCAACAAGAGGATGGTGCCCTTCATAGATTACCCCGGCATGGGTTATCGCGTCGGCGAGGTGCCCTTCACCGTCAAGATGTCCGCACCAAGTGACGGCGACTGGGAGTGGGGCTACGGCGACGAAACGAAAGAGACGGCCCCCGCCGGACGTCACACCTACCGCAAGGCAGGCCGATACACCATAACCGCCCGCCAGGGCGACACGGCAGGCGACGGCCTCGACGGCAAGATAATCGGAGATGTCGAACAAGTAACCGAAGGCGACCGCACCTGCATTCGCGTCAAGGGGCGAGGGTCCCACGTGAAGGCTGAACCGGATCGGCGCCTCAACTTCAGCAAGTCATGCACGCTCGAGGCATGGGTACGCCCGAAGACGACCCAGGGCCTGTCCGGGTCAGCCGGCATCATAATGGACAAGTCGCGAGGCGGAGCGCCCGGAGGCTTTCGGCTCGACATCCACAACGGCATCTCGGCCAAGGGAATGTACGGCAGCGAAGTGGCCTGGCCGCGCGCGTCATACAAATACCCCGCCGACTCCTGGACGCACATCGCCGCCGTCTACGACGCCAACAGCATGCGAAAGGTATACATCGCCGGGAAGCTCCGCGCCGAGCTGAAACGCGGAGTGCTGGTAGTGATAAAATGAACAAGCTGTATCTGCACAGGACCGACAGGTAAGAGAGAACAAGGAGAATTCTCGTGAACGCGAAGCTGATGAAGGACTTCAAGGACCCCGGAAGCAAGTACCGGGGCAAGCCCTTTTGGGCATGGAATGGCAAGCTCGATCCGCAAGAACTGCGCCGGCAGGTGCGCGTAATGAAACGCATGGGGCTCGGTGGCTTCTTCATGCACTCGCGCGTGGGGCTCGATACAGCTTACCTCTCCGACGAGTGGTTCGAGTGCGTGGATGCGTGCATCGACGAAGCCGAAAAGCTGGACATGGAGGCATGGCTCTACGACGAAGATCGCTGGCCCTCCGGCGCCGCAGGCGGACTCGTGACGAAGAACCGCAAGTACGCGATGCGCTCGGTGCAGTTGCACGTGCTCGCCGACGCGAAGCAATTGAAATGGGACTCCGACGCCATAGCCGCCTTCACTGCAAAAGTGGACGGCTCAAGCGCCACCGGCCTGCAACGCATCCCCAAGGGCAAAAGCCCCAAGCTGTCGAAAGGCGAATGCATTCTGGCTTTCCGGGGCAAGATCATGGACGAATCAAGCTGGTACAACGGCCATACCTACCTCGATACGCTTAACCCGGAGGCCGTCAAGAAATTCATCGACGTCACGCACGAGCAGTACAAGAAGCGATGCGGAAGTCATTTCGGCAAGCGCGTGCCCGGAATCTTCACCGACGAGCCGGCATACTCGATGTGGGGGGAGGGCGAGCCGCCGTGCCTCGCCTGGACAGGCAAACTGCCGGCCACCTTCAAGAAGCGCTTCGGATACGATCTGGTCGATCACTTGCCCGAGCTGTTCTTCCAAGTCGACGGCATAACGATCAGCCAACCGCGCTACCATTACTATGAATGCATCACCGGCCTCTTCGTCGAGGCCTTCGCGCGGCAGATCGGCGAATGGTGCGAGCGCAACAACATGCTCTTCACCGGGCACCTGCTGGCCGAAGACGACCTGTGGAGCCAAACCACGGTCTGTGGAAGCGCAATGCGTTCCTACGAGTACATGCAGGCGCCGGGGATGGACCTCCTGACAGAATACTGGCGCATATACGACACAGCCAAACAGGTCAGCTCCGTCGCGCATCAGTTCGGAAGCAAATGGCGCCTGACCGAGACTTACGGCTGCACGGGGTGGGATTTTCCGTTCGCCGGCCACAAGGCCCTGGGCGACTGGCAGGTGGCGCTCGGCATCAACCTCCGCTGCCAGCACCTGTCGTGGTATACGATGGAAGGCCAGGCCAAGCGCGACTACCCCGCCGGCATATTCTACCAGTCTCCATGGTGGCAGCTCTATCCGAAGGTGGAGGACTACTACGCACGCTTGCACGTCGCCATGACCCGCGGCGAGGAAGTACGCGATCTGCTCGTCATACATCCCATCGAAAGCATGTGGGCGGTCTATCGAAAGGGCAAACGAGACGAGCAGGCCGTGCGCGAGTGCGAGGATGCCATCAACATGCCGCGCGATACCTTCCTCGGTGCAAACATCGACTACGACTATGGCGACGAAGACATCCTCGCCCGCCACGCAAAGGCCGGGAAAGTCAAAGGCGAGGCAGTCCTGACGGTAGGCAAGGCCCGCTACAGGGCAGTCGTCGTGCCGCCGCTCAAGACTATTCGCTCGTCTACGCTTGCGCTCCTGCGCAGATTTCGCGAGGCGGGCGGGTCGGTCGTCTTCGCGGGCGAGGTCACAGAACACGTTGGCGCACTGCCGTCCGCCGAAGCTGTTGACCTCGCGAAGCTTTGCACGCGCGCGCCGGCGTCCGGTGCCGGGCTTGCTCGCGCGGTGGCGGATACATGCCGCCGGGTGTCGATCGCCGACGCCGCCGGCCGCGAGATACTGCCGGCCCTATATCTGCTGCGCGAAGATCGCGAAGCCTTCTATCTTTTTGTGTGCAACACCAGTCACAGCCCCGCCCAGATGCGCCGACACGTCGCCGTGATGAATGACGTGGCGGTGCGCGAGCGCCAGGCATCTTTCCCCGACGTTCGCATCCGTGGCTTCGCCGAGTGCACGGGCCGGCCCGTGGAGCTTGACCCCGGCACCGGCGAGGCGCACGCGACCGAAGCGAAGAGAACGAAAGACGGATGGGAAATCCGAACAAGCCTGCCTGTACTGGGCAGCCGCTTGTATGTGATTCCGAAGAAGAAAACGTCGGCGCCCGCCGCCCGCAAGACACACAAGCAGATCCGCCGCACACCCCTGGTCAGGAAGAAATGGGACATTGCGCTCTCCGAGTCGAACGTCCTCGTACTCGACCGCCCGCAATGCCGCATCGGAACCGCCCGCCGGCAGAGGGCGGAGGAGATTCTGCGGGTAGACCGCATGATCCGCGAAGCGATGAACATCCCGCCACGGGGCGGAGCGATGGTACAACCCTGGGCAAGGCAAAAGCCCGAGCACCCCAGGAGCGTGCCTGTGCAACTCTCTTACGAGTTCAACGTCAAGACACTGCCTTCCGGCGACCTCCACCTTGCTCTCGAACGGCCCGACACTTTCGAGATCGCCGTCAATGGAGTTCCTCTCAGCAACGACGCCGAGTGCGGCTGGTGGGTCGATGTCTCCCTGCGGAAGATACCCATCGATCCCGGCCTGCTGCGGACGGGCACAAATGAAATTACGTTGCGATGCGACTACACCGAGGAGCACCCCGGCCTGGAGATCATGTATCTGCTCGGCAACTTCGGCACGGCGGTCGACGACACAAGCGTAACCGTCGCGTCGCCGCCGACTGCCCTCCGGATCGGCGACTGGTGCAGGCAGGGGCTGGCATTCTACTCCGGATCAGTCAGTTACGTCACGTCCATCCGCCCGAAGCTCCGCAAGAACGAGCGGCTGGTGGTGGCCGTGCCCGACTACCGCGGCGCAGCGGTACGGATTCTGGTCAACGGAAAGGAAGCCGGCATCATCGCGTGGCAGCCCAACGAGGTGGACGTTACCGACTGCCTGATCGAGGGGGCCAACGCTCTCGGCATTCAGGTCATCGGCCACCGCCGCAACAGCCACGGTCCGTTCCACCTCAGCGAGAAGTGGCCCCATTGGACCGGCCCCGGCGAGTTCGTGAGCCAGGGGAATAATTGGGTCGAGGGATACCAGTTGGTCCCGTGCGGCCTGATGAAGCCACCGGAGCTGGTCGTGCGGAAATAGCCTGTCCAATCTTGGAGGCATTAAGACAAGGATCTTCTCCCAAGGGCTCCGTTGCCTGCGCCATGCAGGCAACGGAGCCCGCCCAATACGTCTAACGTCGCCTTGCATTATCGGAAATATACGCCAGCATTCGCAGCAGCAAGCCGCAACCGCTCGCCCTATTATACGTCCTTATGTCGCCTTATGAGCAACGCAAATGACAAGCGGCGTCGTAAGCGGTTGGTATTCCACAAGTTACATCTTCACCCAGTGCCT
>JABMSA010000414.1 GCA_013202185.1 Planctomycetota bacterium | reverse complement strand
TGCTGGCGGCCAGCGGCTCGATAATGACCAACAAGTACGCCGAGGGCTATCCGGGCGCGAGGTACTACGCCGGCTGCGAGTACGTGGACGTCGCCGAAACGCTCGCCATACAGCGCGCAAAGCAGATATTCGGCGCCGAGCACGCAAACGTTCAACCGCACTCTGGCACTCAAGCCAACATGGCCGTGCTGTTTGCGATGCTAAAGCCCGGCGATACCGTCCTGTCGATGAACCTCGCCCATGGCGGGCACCTGTCGCACGGCGCCAAGAAGAGCTTCTGCGGCAGGTTCTACAACATCGTCACCTACGGTGTGAGCCCCGAAACCGAAATGCTGGACATGAACACCATCCGGCGAATAGCACGAGAATGCAAGCCGCAGATGATCATCGCCGGCGCCAGTGCGTATCCTCGGTTGCTCGATTACGAATCGTTTGCCGACATCGCAAAGGAGGTCGGGGCGTATCTGCTGGTAGACATCGCTCACGTGGCGGGGCTCGTTGCGGCCGATCTGCACCCGAATCCGGTGCACTGCTCGGACTTCGTGACGGCGACCACGCACAAGACGATGCGTGGGCCGCGCGGTGGAATAATCCTGTGCAAGAAGAAATACGCGGCGAAAATAGATTCCGAGATTTTCCCCGGCATACAGGGCGGGCCGCTGATGCACACCGTCGCCGGCAAGGCCGTGGCACTGCGCGAGGCCCTGGCCGATTCGTTCAAGGACTACCAGAAACAGATCCTCGCCAACTGCCAGACTCTCCTGAACGGTCTGAAATGTCACGGATACAGGATAGTTGCAGGCGGCAGCGACAACCACCTTTTCCTCGTAGACCTTCGCAACCGCAACATAACCGGCAAGACCGCCTACACCATCCTGCACGAGGCCGGCATAACACTGAATCACAACCTGATCCCATTCGATCCGAAGCCGCCGAAAGTAACCAGCGGAGTGAGGATCGGAACGCCCGCCGTAACAACGCGCGGCATGAAAGAGCCCGAAATGCAGGTGATCGCCGAATGGATTGATGCCGTCTTGAGCAACCCCGAAGACCGCGCCCTTCGGACAAGAGTACGAGGGGAAGTAAGAGACCTGTGCGAGCGATTCCCTCTATATGAAGATCTTCATTGCGAATGAGCGGCAGCGGCCGCATGCTCAGCCAAGCCAATTACAGATGGAGCCCATCATGAAAAAGAAACACGTAACCGCTTTTCTGCTGACGCTGGCGGCCCTGGCAGCCGCAGGTTGCATGGTAACCGACAAGGCACGCCATCACGAGCCCGGAGGCGGCACGGGCATTACTTTCATAGACCGGCAGCTCGACGCCATGACGGTACTCGAGGGCGGCTTCGGCGCCGCACTGCACGGCGGCCTCAAGTCGGCCGACGAGGCCGTCGGCAATGCGCGTCACTTCGCGGCCAACCTCGTGACGTCCGGGACAGGCCCCAACCTCTCGAAGCTTCAAAAGGCACGCAGGCAAGACGCAAAACGCCGCACGAGCCGCCTGGAGATCACAGACAAGGTGGCGAAGGCCAACGTTACGGTTGGCTCACCCATTCTCGACGACGAACTGCTCGGCACGCTCGGGCTCTACATTGTATGGGATACCGCCCTGGCCGACACCGACGTAAGAAACGCCTGGGTGGACGATGGAGTAATCCTGCTCGAGACAAGAGATGTTCAGACAATGGATTACTATCTTTTCGCATTCGATCTTCACAGCGGCTTCGCCAAATGGACCTTCCGATTCCTCAGCCCTCTCGACAGCCGCCCCACCCTCGACGATGACATCGTATGGACGTCCTCGTCGAGCACGATCTACCCGCTCGACGCCGATCTGGGCGAGCCGCTGTGGAAAACAAGGGTGAAGTTCACCGTCAGCTCGCCAATGTTCATCATCGGGAAGCGCCAGCACATCGGCACGCTCGAACATGCAGTATACGTACTCACAGGCAAAGACAAATACCCAGACTGGAGCTTCGGAACCTTCGCACCGATAACGGCAATGCCGATAGTAGACAGAAAAGTACTCTACGTCGGCTCCGAAGACGGCTCCTTCTATGCCTACAATCACGTCAGCAGGCAGAACCTCTGGCAAATCAGAACCGGTCATCCCATTACTGCCGACCCCACCCACGACGCCGACAACGTCTACTTCGGATCTGAAGACTACAACGTGTACTGCGTATCCAAGGCCGACGGAAAGATAATGTGGAAATTCCGCGCCCAGGGCCCAATCAGAAGGCCTGTTCGCGTCCTCAACGAAAACACACTGCTGGTCAAAGCCGAAGGCCGGGGCCTCTACGCGCTCGACAAGGCAACGGGCGACCCCAAGTGGTGCGACGACGAGGGAGTGCACCCGGTGGCCCTGGGCCGAAACCTCTACGTGCTTACCGAAGACAATGCGATAAAAGCGCTTGATCCTCAGACAGGCAAAGCGCTGTGGAAACACTCCGTGCGGCCATTTGCCTTTGTGCCGCCCAACGTCGCCACCGACGCCATCACGCTCTGCACCGCAGACGCACAGATGCTCCTCATTCAGGAGAAAAACGGCATGGACCTCAAGCGCAAGAAAAGCATCGTTCAAGCCGAAGACGAGGCAGACGAAGAATAAATCCTCAATATAGATGATTCTGCCACAAACGAAGGTGCGGGCTATGATGCTTCGGAAGGCGACGGTCGACGGGCGGCGTATCGTATGAGAATTAGCGCTGGAAGGAGAACGAGCGCACAAGCCAGCCCCTCGAGCTGTTTGCCGTAAGAGAACAGAATGGCGGAATCGAGAAGGATTATGCCGGTGACGGCAACGCGCACAACTGAGCCGATCGAGGCGGAGTTGAGTGACCGAGCCGCGCCGGCGGCCGTGGCGAATAGCCACATGGCAAGCAGCGTGAGCGGCAGCAGCGCCAGCCAGGCTGCGGGCTCGCGCTCGAGCTTGGCAACCGCGAAGCCCGCCAGGGGCAACAAGACGATCAGCAGCGGCGAGACAAGGGCATAGAAACCGGTTTTGTTGACGCTTTCCTCTTCCTGCAGGCTCAGCAGTGTGATCGATGTAACGTACAGCCCGAGCGTGGCGGGGAGCGGCCACAGCCGACCGACCGAGCCGCCGGCGGCCGCTATGCCCAGCCACATGTTCGCGAAGCGGCAGGCGCCCATATTGAGGCAGCCGGCGAGGCCCTTGTGCTTGAGCCATCCGTTGTAGGTAAAGGTGAGAACGATCAGCCCGAAGCACAACAGCAGCACCTGCAGGCCCAGTAGAGCGCTTGCCGACAGGCCGCACAACATGAGCAGCCCCGTAAATCGTCCGGCGGCCTTGCGCTTGATCATCCCCGCGGGGAGGGGGCGCTCCGGATGCAGCGTTTTGTCGCGCTCGTGATCGAAAAGATCATTCGCGGCCATCCCGGTTGAATAAACGAACGCCGACACGAGCATCACCAGGCACAAGTGCAGCAGCGAGCGGCTGCCGGGCTGTGCGGCGAGGAGGTATCCGGCGTAGGGATCGACGATGGCCGTGGGCAGGTTCCACACGCGCACAAGCTGCAGATAATCGCCGAGCCGGGGTCGCCTGATGAATTGCAGCGGCTGGTTCACGATGCCTTGCCTCGCGGCTAGTCGAAGAGGATCACGTCGGACAGCAGCGAAACGCTTACGGTAACGTCTTGCCTGATCTTGACGGCGGCGCGGTTGGGCTGGATGCCTCTGCGTCGCACGTTCATTATGTAGAGTTCTTTTGTGCTTCGCGATTCGGCCATGTCGTGGACGTCAACGTTGCGGAGCGTGAAGAAGGAACCGGCGCAGGCTTCCAGCGTGCCCAGGTAAACGTAGGGCGTGTTGGTGTCGACAACGACTTCTTTTCCGATGTATTCGGCCAGTTGATTCTTCTCGGTCATTCGCGCCGGCTCACTCGATGGCTTTCCAGATTGCGTCGGCTATCGCTTCCTGCCCGTCGTTGTTGGGATAGGTGTAATGAACTGCGTCTCCGGCATTCGACCGGTAGTATCTCAAGTAGTCCTTGCTGTTGAGCAGGTTGTGGATGTCGACGAATTTCACCCTGTTTTGCCTGGCCAGTTCTTCGGTTGCGTCGCGGTAGAGCTTCGAGAAGTTGACGTTTGTGGCCAATGGCGGCGGCGATACGAGCACGGTTCTTGTCGGGGTGCCCGTGGCGCTTATCATGTTGAGCATCAATTGAAGGCTGCGCTTGAAGTCGCGAACCGGCACCCCGCGCAGTGCGTCCCACGGCCCGGGGCAGATGACGATCGTGTCGGCGTTGCGGGCATCGAGTGACGTGGCAAACTTCGGCACGTCTGCAAGTATCCCGCAGACGCTCTGGGTGGTCCGCTCCACAAAGTCGAGCTTCTTCGAGGCCTTGATCGATTTCCGCCGGACCAGAGAAACATAGCTCACAAACTCCTCTCCGCTGCATGGCGCGTTTTCCATCGAGCTTCCGTAAAGAAACACGTTGCCGTTGGAGCGCCTCGTTGCGGACCGCACCCATTTCAGGAGCACCCACTTTCTGTGGGCGTCTTCATCGATTGGTTGCGTGGAGATTATGACCCTGTTGCCGCTGCCGTTGACGAGAGAGGCGATCTGCGGCTTGAGGCTGCGGACGCCCTGCCCCAGCGGCATCACGCGGAACAACGACGAAGCCAGCGGAACGCCCGAAGCGCTGAGGGTGATCACGATTTCAGCGTCGCGGCCGTAGCGGCTGGTGTCGAGCGGAACCGACACGATGGCTTCTTCGGAAGCGGCTGTGTCTACCGTGCCGGATTCCCTGACGAGAACCGAGCCCCCTCCGGGCTTTCGCAGGACATAGTCCCAGTCGAACAGAAACGCATTGGCCATCGACGAGCGAATGCGGAAAGAGAGGTTTTCTTTCTCGCCTACGAACACGATGTTGGGTGCGCCGATGGTTTCCAGCTCGAACTGCGGACGGAGCGGGTCCTCCGTGAAAGTCTTGCAGGTTCTGCTCTTGCGGGCGAGCAGTTTGCGGCCCCTGTATGCCTCGAGCGTGATCGTGTGCGTGCTCTCGCGCGTGGGGCGATCAATCTCCACGGGCACCGTAACGCGCCTGGCCGAGCTCTTGACGGCGCCGTTGATCTTCCATTGGTATCGCGTGTTGCGTGCGTCGAAGGTCGAAAGGTTGATCAGCTCTACCGGGGCCACTGTTTTTCTTGTAAGCATTTTCTGCACCCCGGATCGCGAGAGATGCGCCCGGTGGTAAGCGGGGATGGCTTTGCGGCCATCGAGATCGATGCCCACCGTAGATCGGATGGTCGTGAAGTACAATTCCTCCTTGCCGTCGAAGCGGCTGAATTCTCGGGGGACGGCCCTCACGTAATCGGCGAAAGCCTTGCGCGGAAGCACTTTCATTGTTTTCCTGCCGGGAGGTTGCCAGCCCAGGCGCACCCCCTGGTGATCCGCCATCTCCGAGAGCAGCAGTCTGAAATGATGATAGCCTTTTTTCAGAGTCACCCACTCCGTTCTCAACCAGATGTTTGGCGGAACTTTGGCTTTGGTAGTGTTGGACGCCACCAGCTTGCCGGCGATCATCAGATAGCCCAGTCCGCCGGAGCTCACGGCAAACTTGTATTCGCCGGCGATCTCGGCGTTGATGAGGCCCTCGATGTATGTGACGTATCGATTGTTGCCCGCTCGCAGGCCAGTGGGATTGTGCTGCATCGCTGCCTGCCTGATGGGCCGTTTGCCGTGCAGTGTGGTGTTGCCCCGCAAAACCGCCTTGATTTGCGACAGCCTGTCGACGTTGTAAACTGCGGCGAGCTTGAGGGTGGTGAGCGTAGGCGAACCGGGCTTCGGAAACCACTCGGCCTCCTCTACAGGAGGGGGATTGTTGTTGTCGAAGTATATGAAGAAATCGCCGCCATCTTGCGGCGCGGGAAAACGGACCATCACCGTGTCGGAGTCGGGTAGGTAATAAGCCGCCTTGGACAACTCGTTGCCTTGCGCATCGACAACACGAACGTCCTTTTGCTCAGGATCCTGCTTGGCGTTTTTGCGGTAGAACTCGGCGACCGCCGTGAGTTGTTGGCCGCGGTGCTCATCGAATTTCCGCCAGGGGTTGTCTTTCGGTTGCGTGCCGTAGATTACATCCACAGAGACCTTGATCCGTTTTTTCCAGGCGGAGTTCCACCACGGGGCGGTGTGCGGGCCGTCCGGCCGGCGGGAGCGCACCTCCGCCGCAGCGCCCAGGCAAGTCAGCGCAACAACCGAAACGACGAAGATTGTTCTCTTGCCTTTTGTCATTTTTCTTTCGTCAACGCGGCGCCGCCGTGGCCACGGTTCACAACTTGGCGGTTGGCTTGTCGAGGCCGTGAAGGGTTTTTTCCCAGTAGAACGGTCGCCAGAACAACTGCAGGAATCCTTTCCATGCCGCCACGCTGATAAGCACCCAGTATAGCGGCATCAGGATCGCAAACGGCAGCAGGTAGAGCATTCTGCGCCGCACACACGCCAGCACATGCGTGAATATGAAAAAGAAGTTCGATGCGAACAGCACAAGCGTCATGCCCCAAAACACCTGCGACAGGCGGTTCCAGAATACCGTATACGCGCCGGCGTCGCGCGGCACGTCCCAGAAGAGCATAGGCCACGAAAGCCGCTCGCCGGGTCCCGGGCTGAAATTGAGAATGTTCTCGAGCGATGCCTGATCGAGCTGCATGACGGTGCTTATGGACCAATCGTTGTTGGCGAGGTCGAACGCCCACAGACCCAGAAAAACCGATACCATCACCCAAAAGAAAGGATTCATCAGGAGCATCAGAGATAGCCCGCCGACGCTCGCAAGAAAGTGGCTGAAACCCCAGGGGCCAAGCTGCCTCAGCGTCCTGAACGGGTTGCGCATGTGCACCAGGTGCGTTTGGATGTAGCCCTTGACCCATCGGGACCGCTGCCTGATCCAGTTGGGCAGGCTCGAGTTGGCCTCCTCCCACGTCGTCGAGTCGATTACCTGCGTCTTGTAGCCCATCTTGTGCAGGCGTATGCCGAGATCGCAGTCTTCGGTGACGTTGAACGGGTCCCACCCGCCTATTTCCTTGAGCACGGCGGTCTTGAAATGATTCGACGTGCCGCCCAGCGGTATGGGCGCGCCCAGCGCGTGCAGCCCGGGCAGGTAGAGGTCGAACCAGGTGCTGTATTCAATCGTGAACAGGCGCGTGAGGAGGTTTTGCCTCGGGT
>JABMSA010000413.1 GCA_013202185.1 Planctomycetota bacterium | reverse complement strand
CGTTTGCACTCGAGCCGGATAGTCATCGAGCGTGCCGAACGCTTCGAACTGGCGGGGCAAGGCGGCCATTTCAGCGCCCGATTCCGCGTAGGCTTCAGCGGCCCTCGCGAGGTGCTCTTCCGCCTTCTGGGGGAAGTTACCGAACCCTTGGGCGCACTTCCGGACAAACGAGGCCGCAGCTTTGCGGAAGCCGCCGGCGCACAGGCATTCCATCGCGAACCACCAATCGTCCACTTCCGACCACGGCCTCGCGGCGCCTCCAATTGAATACTTCTGGAGGCACGTGATCAAGAGATCGAACGCCTCGAGGCCGGAATAGCGGAACGGGCGCTTCTCATCGCGAAGCGTCCCCCTGCCCAGAGCCGCCGCGCGCCGGAGCACGGCAACGGCCACTTCACGCTCCGACGGTGTATGCAGGCGTTTTCCAAACGCAAAGAAGCAGGCGCCGGCACCGCCCATTCCCTGCTCCGGGGCGAATCCATTGCCGAACCAATTCGTTTCATCCGGCCTCCTCCGCGCCCGATAACTCTGAGCCTCGATACCATTCCGGCACTCGGGATCGTTGTCCGCCCACTCCGGGGCTTCGTGCCACGAGGTGTGGGGAACGAAGAACACGAGCTGGCGCCGCTCATCGTAGCCGGTAACAACGACCGGATCGCCCTTCTCGTCGGCCGGCGTGTTTCCGCCAAAAAGGATCACCGGATACTCCGAGTTTATCTCCTCTTTCAGTTCAGCCCACGCGGCCTCGACAGCGGCTTTGGTTCTTTTGTTGGGGTCAAAGCTTGCACCACGGCGTTCGCACCAGCTATGCTCAAACCCCAGGACATCCGCCACAATGGCGCCAACGGGTTCTTCGTGCGTGTAGGCGAGGCACGAGGCAAAGTCGTCCCCGAACCAGAAACGGAACGGCTGGCCCGTGATCGCGGCAAACACCGTATCGTCGAGGTACTTCTTCTCAACGCCCCTGAAACTGAGCACGGCGCGGAGAGCTGCCGGAAGGCCATCCATATGCCAGATGCCTTCGACTCTTTTCTCTTGCGGCACGCCTTCGATCCACACCTTGTCGCCTTCACGCTTGACGCTTGCCTTCATTTCAGTCTCCTTTCCGGAGTCAGTTACAGTTCCGACAACAGCAGGCGGCTCCGGTTTCTTTTCAGTTGCTTTCTTGACAGCCACGATTCCGCCCACGGCGATTGCGCCGGCGATCACGGCCGCGAAGGACGCGTTGCGGGCGGTGGCATGCAGCCAGCCCGGCAGGGAAGACCTTATCCTCTGTCATGCGCGTGCTCCGGAAGACTGGCCCAAGCGTGGGCGTCTCTACCATTATAGAGAGCGCGAGCGCGAAAATTATGCAGGAAAAGGCGAGGTCGTTGCGGGGGGGGCGCAGTCCGGAAGCGCCGCTGCAAGATTCGACCTTGACACGCACCCGCCATCGCGCTGAAACGCGACCCAAGACAGGCAGCAACGGCCCGGCAAACGATCATCTTTGGCCGGCAAGGAGATACAAATGCGTTCATCGACTTACGAGCTGAACGAGCGTGAGGCGCTCAAGGGCCTGGCGGAGATCCTCCCTCCTGAGGGGGCCCCCTACGCGTCAAGCTTCTTGAATTCAGCAGTTCCTTCAGATATACTTTATGGAAGACGGCAGTTTTCCTTCTTGCCAGGGCGCAATCCGGATGCATTCAGGAGATTCCGAGGAATGTGCCCGCACGGAAGCGAAGAGGGCCGGGAGATCAGAGCCGACAGTGACTTGCGTTTCACGTTGGAGACCCCGTGCGACAGTCAACTGCTGAGAAGAATAACTCCTTGCCGCAGCAACCCGGCAGCAAGCGTGAACATCCGGGCGCGATGCTCTTGTTGACGCTTAGCGTTGTTGCGCTTAGCGCGGCGGCGCTTTGGCTGCTGCTGCAGAGACCCCGCCCCTTGCCCAGTGGGGCGCCCGCGAAGTATGAAGTGCGCAAAGACGAGCCCGATATTGTAGTCGGCCTCGTGCCGGAGCAGAATATTTTCAGTCAGCGCAAGCGTTACAGAGCGCTGCTGGATCACGTGGGACGCCGGATCGGGGTGCGGATTGGCATTCGGAGCTTGCCCACCTACGGGGCCGTGATACGGGCGCTCGAGGAGCAGACCATCGACGCGGCATTTCTGGGCAGCCTCGCCTACGCTCTCGCTCACAAGCGTGCCGGCGTTATCGTGCTGGCCAGGCCCGTCTGGAAAGACGGCTCATCCACTTACTGCTCGTACATTTTCGCACGCGCCGACAGCGGCTTTGAGGAAGGCGCCGGTGTTAAAGCTGTTGAGAGCATGAGGGGCAAACGCCTGGCCCTTGTGGACCGTTCCTCACTGGCCGGCTACCTGTTCCCGGTGGCGTTCTTCAGGAATCACGGCGTGGCGGACATCGACTCGTATTTTTCGAAGGTGCACATGAGCGGCAGCCACGATGCCGCAGCCCTGGCCGTGTTGGACAATCAGGCGGATGTGGGTGCCGCCAAGTGCCGCCCTGTCGAAAAGCTCTTTCGTCGGCATCCGGAATATCGCCGGAAGATAGTGATCCTGGTCCGCTCGCCCGAGGCGCCCTCGGACGGCCTTGCTGTGCACCCACAGGTTCCCGGCAAGGTGAGGGAGCAGTTGAAATCCGGATTGCTGACCCTGATGCAAACAGCCGAAGGCCGATCCGTTCTGGACGCATTCGGCGCCCGGCAGTTCATCGCGACTAGCGATTCCGACTACGCCACGCTCTACGACATGATACGGGAAGTGGGCGTGGATTTACTGACTTTCGACACGGAGAATGAATCACGGCGAGGTGAACGTTGAGGCGACGGCTCTTTATAGCGCTCGCAATGATGCCGCTGGCACTGCTGATTGGTGCAACGGTACTGGCCTTTCAGATCAACCGGCAGCGGGCCGTTTTCGATCATGTGCACGGGGAGGTCATCCAGACCATTCGCTCGACCGAATCTTTCACGGCAGACGTCAACCTTATTCGCGCGGAACTTTGGCGGGCTCAAGCCGGCCAAGAAGACTCCCTCGACCGTCTCGTGTCTGCTGTCGAGCGGGCCGACATCACTTTTGCCACGTTCGGCCATTACTGCGACCTGCTTACCCGTCAAGAGCAATTGCCCTCCCTTGCCCAGCGGCTCGAGCGGTTCAAGAGCGTTACCAGTCGCATCGCCACCGCTCACACGCCCGAGCTTCGGCAACATTTGCGCGGGCAATTGATCGAAATTGTTACCGGCCTGCGGGCCGAGTCCGAAAGGCTGCTCGGCTACGTGGCCGCTCACGCCGACACGGTAGTGCTAAGCGCTCACCGTGCGATGAATCTGACGATTCTTGTATTTCTCTTCACATTCGCGATGGCGATGCTCATTTCAATCTTCATTACTCGCCGGGTCCTGGCGGATGTGGCCGAGCCGGTGGCCGCCCTTGTCAAGGGCACTGAGCGATTGGCTGAAGGAGACCTGACATATCGCGTCCGCAAGCCCCTCAGAAACGAGTTCGGCATACTCGCCGATTCCTTCAATACCATGGCCGAACGCCTGGCCCATGCCGAACAGCGGCGCGTGGAGGCCGTGCAGCAGACATCGGTAACGCTTCAGCATTACATCAATAATTCGCTGGCCGCGCTCATGGGACTGTCCGCAAGGCTGGCGAAAGTGCCTCTGCCGCCGGAAGACCGCTATATTCCCGCAACGATCGAGGAAGAGGCGAAAAAGGTCAGCCAAGTAATTCAAAAGCTCAGCCAACTGCAACAGATCATTACCGTCGAATATGCGAGAGGAGTGCTGATGGTTGACCCGGAAGCTGCCCTATCCTCCTCGCGGGAAGAAAGCCAAGACGACGGCAGTCCGGAGAAGCCCGAAGATCACGAGGGAACATCGGAAGAGGAGAGGCACGGATGAAAAAGACGAAGCGAAGAACCCTGGCGGCTGTCGCTGTCATTGCGATTCTTGCCGTGGCATTGTGCGCGGTGCAATATGTTTTCCGTGCGGGCGGTGTCCCGCGGGACATCAGGAAGCTGATCGCGAAGTACGAGACGGCGCCCGACAGCGAAACGGCGGACGAACTTGGGCGAATCCTCAGCGAGGGCGATGTGCCAGACAAAGTCGGCAGCCGGGTCCTCAAGGCGCTGATGCAGCCAACACTTCACACGAGAGAAGCTTATCCGCTCGGCTCGCGGCCCGTCCTCACTGTTTCCTTTCCCAACCAGGCGAGGTTCTCACCGGCCGAATTCACCTTGCAGGCAGTCCTTCGTGACTATGACGATCCCGCCGGCAGATACGGCAAGGGAGGATTTAACATGGACTCGGTCGACCGGCTGGATAGCCGCTACGAGATGACATGCCAGCCGTACCCTCTCGGAAGGCACGACTTCGACCTGCGGGTCGAATGCTCCGTCAGACCGCGCGAATGGAGGACAATCTGGCGCTGGCCCAGCCTGCGCAATTTCCCTCACAGGCTGCTGCCCAAAAAGCGCAGATGGACGATGTCCAGTTCTCTCCTTCAGGACAAGCGTTATCAATGCACGCTCGAGCTGCCTGTACAGCTCAACATCGTGCCGCTCGGCAGCGAGACGAAAGTGAATATTGTCTCGGGCGAAGAGCTTGATGGGAAAATGAAAGCGGCCTTCACATCGATACTGGACCCCGCGAAGAAGACGAGCGCCCAATACGCCGATGAGAACGGAATCGTGAAGGCTTCCGCCACTGGAGGCATTGAGATATTCTATTTCTCGCTACCTGAGCACTATGCCTTCAAGGCGATCTACAGAGACGGCATCACAGGCGTTGAGTACCCGCTCTCGTTTCACACGGTAATCCTCAAAGGAGGTTCCGGCGAGTTCAATGTGCATACCTCGTCGGCCAGACTGCCAAAGCCCGGGACATACACCGGCATGATCATCCTCACGCCGGATCTCAGTAGGATTTCCCATTATCCCGAGATCGCTCAGATGTGGGGCGGCCACCCGCAGTTCCCGATCACTTTTCAGTGGCAGTGGACAGTTGATCCGGGCCCGGGGAACGATCTCGAGAAAGTGGCCTCTCTGATCCGTACGATAGGCCATGCCAAGGACCTCGCCGGCGTGCCGTTCCTCGCCTCCAAGCTCGACGACCGGCGAGTCATCGGAAACAGCAGTGAGTGTGGCGACGTTCTCGTCTGCGACATCGCTGCGAGTGCTCTGCAGAGAATTCTGGAGATCAACTTCCGCCGCGTGAAGCCGATCTACTATGTCGGCACGCGCAAGGAGCGGGACGAGGGTATCGCAGTGTGGAAGGAATTGTGGGCCGCGAACAAGGATGTTCCGCCAGACAAGTGGCAGCATGGGGAATAGGGCAGGCCGGTGGCGTGGTCTGCCTTTACTGATCCATTTTCACCGTATCAGGCGGTCTATGCGTTGGTCTTCGAAAACATTGTCGGCAATGATGCAGGGCTTGGACAGTTCCAGCAGTAAAGCGGGGCCGATGCCGCTGAAGCTGTGCTTGTGGCCCGGTCGAACGGGCAGCACGTCGCCGGCCGCCATCCGGCGCTCTGTTGCGTCCATGATCATGCGGACCGTTCCTCTGACGATGAAAAAGGTTTCCATCTTCTCGCGGTGATGATGCATGGGGCAGGTCTGTCCGTCGAACACGAACAAGTACTTTCCGCAATATCCGGCCTCGATCTCGTTGGCGATCCAGTATTCGATCAGGCCGATCTCATGAAAACGGCCCAGACCGAAATCCAGCACCAGCGGCTCGACCGGTGGGAGTGTGAGCCATACACAGCGACAACACCCGATCATAGGAATGGGTGGCTGTCGCTGGTTTCCGTGCCCCTCTTAGTGCTCTGGTCCCTAAATACGGTAACGTATTCTCATGTCTCGATTCTGCAGGGCGCTCGGCGATGGCATTGT
>JABMSA010000412.1 GCA_013202185.1 Planctomycetota bacterium | reverse complement strand
GTGCCCTTGCCGGCCGCGCACCATACGTTGATGCCGGCGGTGTCCAGCACCATGATCCATGCGTCGAGCCCGCGCAGCCCGCGCCGGAGATGGTCGAACGACAACTTGTAATTGGCCGACACGAGCACCGGTGACTCCGGCGCAGGCGAGCCAACAGCGTAGAGGCCGGGCCCGATGGCATAACGCATTCGGCCTATCGTCAGCCGCACCCTGGCGGCCCCGGCGAGGTCGCCCCACGACAGCTCTGTGCTCACCAGCGGCACCCTCCCCGCGGGCGTATCCAGCCGGCCCGCGAGCCACGAGGGGCCGTCGCTCGGGCCGATAAGGCGCGGGCCGCGCTGCGAGCCGCAGCATGATTCACATGTGTCGTCGTCGCATTGAGCGTTGTTCATATTAGTTTCTCCGGGCGCGGCTGATGGGCTACGCCAACTCCTCTTCGACGACACTCAACAAGATCGCCAGCGACTCGTTGACCGGCTTGCGCTTGTGTGAAGGGATCCTGCCGAAAAGCATGGCGAGGTATTCTTCGCTGCGCTGTTCGAGCTTTCCGGCCAGGTTCAGACCTTTCGCCGTCAATTTAACAAACACATTTCTCCTGTCTTCGGCGCTGTTTCTCTTGGTTACCAGTCCCTTCCGCACAAGAATATCGAGCACCCTCGTCATCGTGCTGGAGGAGGCGCCCATCTCCTTTCTGAGTTGCGTTATCGACATCTCGCCGCTTCGCGCCAGCGCCTCAATGGTGTAACACTGAGAGATAGTCTCGCCGGCGCACACCTTCTCGCTGCGCTCCAGCAGGATCAGCTTGCGGATCAACTTTGACAGCAGAAAGGAGAAATCATCGAAAGAACCATTCTTCTTTGGCATAGTCGCTCCTATCATGGTTGCAATGACAATAGTTGCATTCTGCACATAGTATAGCATGCAAATAGGGGGATGTCAAGTAGCTTTTCGTATCGTTCTTGGCGGCGTTCCCGGCATACCGTTTCTGGCCGGGGGATTTGTCGTCGCACATTGGCGAGGCATCCGCCCGGGCAGGGATGAGATCATCAAGACTTCGGTGTTCATCGCGGTGATGCTTGCTCTTTTCGCCGTGCTGGCGGTTCTTCGCTGAGATTCCTCTTGCCGGGTATTCGAAGCTCAAAAGTGTCAGGCACCGAAAAAAGGGAGGGGAGGTCAACTGTCGGCTTGGTCGCACGCGACAACGTGCGCGATGGCGTGGCATGTGCAGTGCGAAAGGGAAACGAGCATGTCGGTTATGCCCATGTCGCGGGCCATTGCCGCGGCGCGCCCGCTGAGGTAAATGTGCGGCTGGCCAAGCTGGTCGACGCGCACCTCGACGTCCTTCCAGCCCAGGCCCTGGCGCCAGCCGGTGCCGAATGCCTTGAATGCCGCCTCCTTCGCCGCAAACCGCGCGGCAAAGTGCTGAGTGGGCAGCTTCCGGCTGAGGCAGTAGGCGATCTCCTCGTCGGTGAACGTCCGACCGAGGAAACGCTTCCCGTGGCGGTCGATCATGCCCTGGATGCGGTCGAGGTCGACGATGTCAACGCCGATTCCGATTATCAATTCCGGCCCCTTTCAATAGTTGTCGCGCGATCAGCGGCTTGCGTCGACGCATTGCGGGGTGGTCGAAATGAAGTGTGTTTGCCTTCTGTCATTATGCCGTGATTATAACCGGCACACGCGCATAATCAAGGAGAAAAAAGATCAGCCGTTGCGTTTGGCGAACACCCACCGTATCGCCTGGCCCACGGCAACCGGCACCAGCGACAGCCCGAGCACAACGCCAGACTCGAACACCGACAGCCGGACGGTGCCGAGGACCTTGTTGAGCGCAGGCAGCGTTATCGCGAGAATCTGCAGGCCGATGGTCAGCACTGCGGCGCCGAGCATGTATCGGTTGGCTAAGAATTCGCGCACGCTGCGAATGGGCGCCGAATCCTTGCGAGACGTCCACGCGTGGAAGAGCTGGCTGAGCGCCATCGTCATAAAGCAGATTGTCCGGGCAAACGCTTCGGGGTCCTTGCCCGGTGGAGCGTAGCGCAGGCCCCAGGCGAACGCTCCCAGTGTGACGGCCGCTATCAGGAGGCCGTAGCCGCCTATGGCCATCTTGATCCGGCGTGAGAAAATCGGCTGATCAACCGGGCGCGGCGCGCGCTTCATCAGGCCGGTCTCGGCCGGCTCCACGGCAAGCGACAGTGCGGGGAAGATGTCGGTTATCAGGTTCAGCCACAGTATCTGCAGCGGCAGGAGCGGCAGGGGCATTCCGCTGATGGTTCCGATGAACACCGTGAGCACTTCGCTGAGGTTGCACGAGAAAAGGTAGTAGATGAACTTCTTGATGTTGGTGAGGACAACGCGCCCCTCTTCCACGGCTGCGGTCACGGTCACGAAGCGGTCGTCGAGCAGCACGATGTCGGACGTCTCCTTTGCGACGTCGGTGCCTTCGATGCCCATGGCCACGCCGATGTCCGCTGCCTTGAGCGCCGCCGCGTCGTTCACTCCGTCGCCGAGCATCGCGACCACGTTGCCCTTGCTGCGGAGCGCGTCGACGATCTTCACCTTGTCTTCGGGCGACACGCGGGCGTAAATGCTGACGGCATCCACACGCGCGGCGAGGTCCTCGGGCGATGTGTCGTGAAGCTCGCGGCCGGCTAGTACGGCATCGTCGTCGTCGTCGATGATCCCCAGCGTTCGTCCTATCGCCTGGGCGGTGGCGGGATGGTCGCCGGTGATCATCACGGTGCGTATGCCGGCTTCCTTGAATGCTTCGATTGCACTCGCCACTTCTTCGCGCGGCGGATCGAGCAGGCCGACGAGCCCGACGAACGTGAGGCCCTCGTATGGCTCGGTCTCTTCGGCGGCGGTCTTGAATGCGAATGCAAGCACGCGAAGCGCCCTGCCCGACATCGCCTCCTGTGCCGCTGCGAAGGTGCGCTGCTGCTCGTTGTCGAATGGGCGCTCGCCGTCGGGCGTGAGCACCGCCGAGCACAGCCCATAGATCCTGTCGGGCGCACCTTTCACAAAGGTTGTCACGCCGCCGGCGGGATCCTTGTGAGCGGTCGCCATGCGGGCGGTGTCCGACGAAAACGGATGCTCCTGAATCTGCTCGTACTCATCGCGGAGGCGTTCCTGATCGAGCCCGGCCTTGGCGGCCGCCACTACAAGCGCGGCTTCGGTCGGGTCGCCGGTGATGGCCCATTCGCCCGAGTCTTCGTTTCGGCCGAGCGAAGCGTTGCTGCACAGCGCCCCGCACAGCAGTGCGCGCTTCAGCGGCCCGTGCTGAGCGGGGTCGACGTTGGCGCCGTCCTTTTGGAATTCGCCCTCGGGCGCGTAGCCGGTGCCGGTTACCTCGAGCGGGCCGTCGGCGAGGTAGTACAGCACGGCGGTCATTTCGTTTTCGGTGAGGGTGCCGGTCTTGTCGGAGCAGATCACCGACGCCGACCCGAGCGTTTCGACGGCAGGCAGGCGGCGGATCAGTGCGTTGCGGCGTGCCATTCGGCGCATGCCCACGGCCAGCGCGATCGTTGCCACGGCGGGCAGCCCCTCCGGCACGGCGGCGATGGCCAGTGCCAGGCCGGTCATTATCATCTTGCCCTTTTCCTCGCCCCTGAGCATACCGGCGACGATGACGACCGCCGCAACGGCCAGGCAGATGACGATCAGCGACCTGCCCAGGCGGCGGAGGCGCGCCTCCAGGGGCGTCTCCTCTTCTTTCTCTTTCGACACCAACTCGGCGATCTTGCCCACCTCGGTGCTCATGCCGGTTGCCACGACGATTGCGCGAGCGCTGCCGGTGACGGCCGACGTGGCCTTGTAGAGCATGCACGAGCGGTCGCCAAGGCTGCCCTCGGGGTCCTCGAGGGGATCGATGTTTTTGGATACGGGCACCGATTCGCCGGTGAGGGCCGACTCGACGATGCGCAGCTCGGCTGCCTCGACGAGGCGGCAGTCGGCGGTGATCGAATCGCCCGCCTCATACTCCACCAGGTCGCCGGGCACGAGGTCTTGCGCGTTCACCTCGACGCGCCGCCCATTGCGGACGACAACCGTCTCTTGCACGCCGAGCTTCTGCAGAGCCTCCATCGCGCGGTTGGCTCGCAGCTCGACAACGAAGCCGATGCCCGCGTTGAGGAAAATAACCGTCGCGATGGCGATCGCTTCGATCTTGTCGTTCATGACGAACGACACTACGGCCGCGATCAGCAGCAGCAGCACGACCAGCGACTTGAACTGGTCGGCGAGGATCCTGGCGGCGCTCGCCTTCTTTGCGCCAATGAGTTTGTTGAGGCCGTAACGTTGCCTGCGTTTATTGACTTCGCGGCGGCGGAGGCCGTTCTCCACGTTGGTGTGCAATTGATCCGCTACGCCTTCGACGGTCATCGTGTGCCAGGCGCGTTGATCCATGAATCTTCCTCCGTGATGATGGCCTTGGCCTTGGAGCATGCAATTATAGCAAATCGAAAGCGCATCGGCAAGGCAACATTGCCGGGCAACCGACCGTCTTGAAAAAACGCTGCGCCCCCATCTTCGAGAACCTTGTGATCCGGGCGGGGCCGGCTGTCATTCGATTCGCGGAAATGGGGGCGCAGGCAATGTGGTGTTCTTCTTACAGATCCTGCGGACGGACTGTCGAACGCTTGTTCGACGTTGTCCTTGCTATGGCTGCGTCGAGAAGATCGTAGACCTTGTCGCTCAGAGCCGGAAGCACATCGCCGGAAGTCATGCAGCCTTTGCTCTTGATGTAGACTTTGACCTTCGAGCCGACGACGAGCACCTCTCTTGCCTTCGGGGCAGCTTTTTTCTTAGCAGCTTTTTTGGCCATCCTTGTTTTTCACCTCCTTTCCGTGGATATGAAGGTTGCCGATTCTCTGCCGCAGGCATTTCCGAGATGCGCAAACTTGCAGTTCCAGGAGCTTCGCCAAACGGCGCCAAATGCATTCTTAAAGGCAAATTATAGCATTTGCGGCGATTTCATCAAAGGTTTTTTGAAAGGAATTTTCGTGCTCAATCTTTTCTGCAATCATGCCCGCCGCAGATGCACGCCGCGCGGTGCGATTGAAACCGCATGAATCCGCCCGGGGCGATCTCCGCCTCGCGCACTTCAGGCTTCGGTCGGATCCACGACTGCGTGCAGTATTTCCCGAAATGCTTCGTCGCCTCGTCGGGCCGCCTCGAGCGCTGAAGAGATCAGGTGGAGCTGCCTTTGCGTGAAGACGGCCGCACCGCCCGAGTAGCTTTCGCTTCCGACGGCGGCCCCGACAATGCGCGCCTCGAGGTCGGCCAGGCCGGCGCCCGTAGCGGCCGAGATGCAGATGTCGGCATCGCCCGCGAAGGAAGGGACGCCTCCGCCGAGGAGATCCATCTTGTTTGCCGCCACGATGGTCCAGGCGCCCGGCATCGCCCGCTGCGTTCGCATTTGCTCTTGTTCGTCGCCCGGCTCAAGGGTGGCATCGAAGACAAGCACAACGATGTCGGCCGATGAAATCTGCTCGTGGCTGACGCGCACTCCTTCGCGCTCGACAACGTGGTCGGTCTTGCGCAAACCGGCTGTGTCGATCAGCTCGAACGGCAGGCCTGCGATGACAACCACGTCGGTAATGAAATCGCGTGTTGTGCCGGGAATGTGGGTTACGATCGCCCTCGAGTGCCCGACGAGCGCATTGAACAACGTAGACTTGCCCGCGTTGGGTGCGCCGACGATCACAACACGGCTTGGCCGGCAGAATGCCATCCCCAGCCGCGCCGTGGCCTCGATGCGCACCAGGGCATCGACTGCGGCGCGAGGCGCCATTTGCCCGGCGTTGCACACCGCGCGCGACAGCGCCCCGTTGTACTGTTCGAGCAGCATTCGAACCGCCTGCCTGCTGAGCGCCCGAGGGATCGCGACGGCGGCCTCGCGCTGAGCTGCATCGAGCTGCGAATCGACGGCCACGTCGGCAGGGACGCGCTCGGCGCCGCACCGCTCAAGCTCGACCATCACGCGTTCGACGGCAACGATTCCGCCGTGGCAGTTGATCTCGACGGCTGGATCTTCGGCGCCGGGCCTTGTCACCGTCACGAGCACTTCATCGAGCACTTCGTCGTCCTTGACCAGGTGACCATAGTGAAGCTTGCGGCCGGCGCCTTCGGCGAGCAGGTGTGCAGGACGCTTGCCGCGGAAGAACTCCTGCACGAGCGCAGGGGCATCCCGGCCGGTGAGCCGGATAACACCAATTCCGCCTTCGCCCGGCGGCGTGATCACTGCAGCCCGACATTTCATTGCGGAGGTGGTCATGTTGGGTGCTGCAATCCTCGATCGGCGCACGTGCAGCGGCTGCGCTTCTTCATTGGCGCGTGTGCTTCTTCCAGGCCAGGTATACCCCCTCGAGGGTCAACTGCGGAAGAACTTCTTCGATCGTGCGGCTGCGCGGTGCGATCAGGCGGCTCTCTCCGCCGGTGGCGTAAACGGTGAAGTTGCAGGGGAGTTGTGCGCGTATGTTCTCGACGACGCGATCGACCAGCCCGGGCAGGCCGCCCACTACTCCTGCGAGTATCGCCTCGACGGTGTTTGTGCCAACGGCCCCGCCGGGCGCGGCAGCGTCGACGCGCGGCAGCAGGGCGGTTTTCTCGTGGAGTGCGTCGAGCGAGGTGCCGATGCCCGGTGCGATCACGCCGCCCACGAATTCGCCCTCGTCGGAGATCACGTCGAACGCGATCGCCGAGCCGCAATCGACCACGATCGCCGCGCCGCCGGCATGGTGGTATGCGGCTATGGCGTTTGCCAGGCGGTCGGCGCCCACCTCGGCGGGCCGGTCGCACCTGATGGCAACGCCCGACGGCAGTTCCTTTTCGAGGAAAGCCACCGGCAGGCCGAACAGCTCGCGGATGACCGTCCGCAGCGGCTCGTCTTGCGACGGCCTCACCGAACAGGCGGCCACTGCGCCCGGCTTGCTGATTTCGCGCAATGGGGCGCCCAGGCATTCGGCGTCCGGCGCCGATCCGGACCACACGACCTTGCCGTGCTCAAAGAGCGCCGCCTTAACGCGGCTGTTTCCTATGTCGATTGCCAGCACTGCGCGAACTCCTGATTATATGTTTTATTGTACGCCTACTGTGCAAAAGAATCAACGAGGGACGGCGACGATAGGAATGGCCGGGTGCGCTTGCAGTGCCGCTGCTCGCGAAAGGACCACACTCTCACGCCGCTGCGGCGCGCTTTAATTTCTTGACTTTTCGCCCGTTTATGTTACAATAACAATATTATGCGAAAGGCGCCCATCATCGCCATCGACGGTCCGTCGGGCTCTGGAAAGAGCACTGCGGCCAGGAACCTGGCGAAGGTCTTGGGTTTTCTTTACATAGATACCGGCGCAATGTACAGGGC
>JABMSA010000411.1 GCA_013202185.1 Planctomycetota bacterium | reverse complement strand
CTGACATGTTGTTGTTTTCGACGCCGTAATCGGTGTTTCCCAGGAAGTCGTTCGAGACGAGAGTCGGGGCTGCGTCTCCCATGATCCTGATGCCGATGCTGTTTTCGAAAAGGGTGTTGTCTGTCAGTTGCGGGGAGCAATTCTCCACGGCAATGCCCGTGCTGCACCCTGAAACGATGTTGCCGGCCGCTTGGGTGGCAACGGCAATATTCTCAAGGTGAATGCCGTCGGCGGTGCAATTGCGAATCGTATTGTTGAGGACCGCCAGGCTGCTCGCGCCGGTCAGGTAGATACCGTCGCCGCAATCGGTTATGATGTTGCCGTCTACGATCCCCCCGCCGAGCAGGCCCACGGCCTTGCCGGTGAGAGCGGCAAAGGTGTTGTTTGTAATCGTGGCGGAGGCGCCCGCCACACCGTGTATGGCGTTTTGGATCACATTGTGATGTATCAAGGGATCAACGGCTGACTCAACGTTGATCGCCTCGTCGTAGGCGTGCTCCATCAGGCAGTCTCGTGCCTCAAATGATCCTGCGACCGAGTTGGTTACCCATACCATGCAGTTGCAGGCGGGCCCGTCAAACTGGCTCTTGTGCCCGCCGTACCTGATCACTACGTCGTGCAGGACGTTGTTGGGATTGTAGTACCTGATGCAGCCCCAGTCTCCTCTTGCGGGCGAGGTTGCAGCGCCGTCTGCGTTGCTGTCGCCACCGTAGGTGTCGTCGAGGCTGCTGGTGAACACTACCTTGCGGGCAGCCGCGCTCTGCAACTCGAGCGTTCCCCACACATCAAGGCAGGTCTTGAAGTACGCATTCAATCGGTACTCGAATTTCACCACTACGTCCCCGGCGAGCACGAGCGTTACGCCTGTGGGTATTGTCAGATCAAATGAAAGCATGTAGGCCTTGCCGGAAAGAGCGAGAACTCTTGCACCCGATGTTGCCGCTGCTATGCCTTCCTCGATTGTGTCGAACGGGTGCGCGATGCTTCCGTCTTCCAGGGGGTCGTTTTTGTTGAGACCGGCAACGTAAATGTCTGCCAAAGGACGGCCATCGACCACAAGGACGGCCGAAGCGGTGGCGTTGAGGGTTCCATCACTGACGCCGGCGTAAACGATGGTCGATGATTCGGGCGCAACGGCAGTGATGGAGAAGCCGCCGTCGAGCACGTCTGTCTGACAAGTGTCGGCTCCTATTGTCACTGTCGCCGAAACGTGGGAAACAGGTTTTCCGTTGTCATAAAATGCTGTGCCGTTCACCGTTGTGGGGGCCAGCGGCTGTGCGGGGCTTGGGTCAAATGACAACGAAACATTCATGCCGCCGGGCGGCTGGGCGGCTTCGTTCACGTAGTCAAACGTCATTCCCCAGGCGCACAACTGAAAAGCGGCGCCCCTGAGGGTGAGGTGGTTGTGGCCATCGGTGTTGAATAGCGACAGTGCCGCCGCCGGTGGTGAAAACACCACGGTGCCTGCGGCATTGTCGTCGGTGCCTGCGGGGGGCACGTTCATGACCTGCGCGCCGTTTATCTCGAGGGCGACTTCCCGGCCCGGCTGAATGCCGATTGCCGTTACAAAAAAGCGCGCGGCTTTGATTTCTCCAATGGGCATGTCTGTTGTGACTGCTTGCTCGGTGATCTCGTCCGTAACATACTCGGGGTTGTCGGGGGGGTATCGCCACACCCACCCGCGGCTCTCGGGGTCGGCGGGGTCAGGGATGTTCCAGCCGCCCTCGACGTCGGCGCCTTCGGTGCCTTCCTCCACGTAGGCAATGTTGAGCATGACATCGCGAATTGTGAACGTGTCTGACGGGTCCTGGCTTGTCGTCTCGATCCGGAGCGGAAAGCGCGTGTCGTAGGCCGATATCACTGCCGGCGACAGCGCCACGCTGAACGCCAGCCGCTTGTCCGGCCCTGTAGCCGGAATGTGCCCAACTACGCCACCGAGAGCATCTAATACAATGCCTTCCGTGCCGGTATCGGTTTCTTCTACGTCTATCTCCAGCCACGCCGAGATGACGCGGTCCACCACATTCTTGTCGGCGTCGGTCAGTCCGATGTCCTCCAGCACCAGCGTGCCGGCGTCGGCCGCCCCAATCACAGCGGAGAAGTATGCGACATCGACTTCTCTTGAGATGATCGTTCCTTCCGTGTAGTAATCGGGGATCAGATCGGGGCCGGGTGAGGGTGCGATGATGTCTACCACCGCATAGCCTACGATGTCATAGCCCGATGGCATGCCGGTGGGCAGTGCGTACCACGCTTCGGCTATTGCGTTGGGGAAAGACCCGCCCCAGCCGAAGTTGAGGTGGTAGGTGCCGTCGTCTCGGTAGCCGTCGCAAACCACAGAGTGCCCCACCTTTCCGGCCGAGTTCTCGATGGCGAATATGCACGGCAGGCCGCTTTTGATGTTGGCTTGCAGTTTTGTGTAAATCGCTCCCCCAAGGCTGCGAGGGCTGGCACCGTGGTAGCCGAAAGTTTTCATCAGCGCCAAGGCTATGTGGGGGGGGTGGGCGGTGCTGAGCGCGCTGCTGTAGTTGGTTTTCAGCGAAACGCCGCAGGCGAACATCAGCCGGGCGATGTCGTCGTCCGACAAATCCGAGTAGTCGAGGTCGGAAAAATCAGCATCGGACGCCGTGATATCAATCGTTCTCGTACCTTTGCCGTCTTCAGGATCGATTGACGAAGGGTAGTTGTCGGAGTCCGAGAACGTGACGCTGGCCGGGTACTGCCAGTAATTGACAACCTGGGCCATCGCCGCAGACACGCAACCGGTGTAGGATTGCTGTTGGGTTATGGGGTCGATCGGGCAGCGGTCGTTGTAGATGCCTCCCTGCGACCAGGTCGTGGTGAGCAAGCCGTTACTGTCTGGCGGATATTGCTGCACGAATGCGGCGATGCTGGTCGAGCCGTCTTGCGTGTAGGTTGTCCATTGAGCCTCGTTGGATGCCGCCGCTTCTTTGTCTCTGAGGTGCCGGGCCGCCATCCGCAGCTTCAGATCCTTCCTCAGCAAGTGCAGCAGCACGTTGTTTGCGTTGTCTGTCGTCGGAAAGCGACCCATCAGTGAGTGTGTGATTACCGGCCGGATTTGCGTGTCGGCCGAGGTTACAACAAAGCCCCCGGGCTCGAGGTCGATGACATACGCGAGGACTTCGCCGGTTTGAGGATCGGCGATCGGCGCGGGCTCGCCCGAAACATCCGGCGGCACTTGTGCCAGCATCGGGCGGCTGCTCTTTGCCCGCATGCTATGGGCACGGGCAAATGAAGCGGCCGCAATGCGGGCCTGTTTTGGTGCTACGGGTGCAGCCTGTGCCGTCCGGAGCCCTTGAAACAGGGCTAGTACGGCAACGGCAATAACTTGGTGCAGCTTCACTGACATCACCACGACCTCGTGTAAGACGGACGCAAGAACATTGAGGCGCGGACGTGAAAGGCAAAAAAAGCACTTCTGCCTCTAATGAATTCTACACCATTAAGCGGCTTCTGTCAAGGAAAATCCCTGTCTTTTTTCTCTCAAGCGGCCCCGGCGGCAAGCCGGACCCGGTGCGGCCCCATGTTTGTGCTTGACATAGGCGGCCCTTTTTACTATGATAAGGGCAACTTGGGCGTGTGCGTGCCGTTGTTCATTGCCTTCAGGCCGTGGCAACAACCGAACGTGATGGAGCACTTATGATGCTTGAAACAAGACCTCTCACAGCCAACGTAACACTCAAGATGCACGAGTTTCGCAAGGCTCTGCCGGTGCTTCGCGAGCAGGGATGGATACCGGCCGTGCTCCAGGCCGAACATGAATTCCTGAGGCTGGCCGGCGTGGGCGAAACCCTTGCGCTCCGAACCCATAATGCACTGCAGGCCGCCTCGCCGCAGGACCACCCCGCCTTCGGCGATCTCTTTTTCCGTGGCGCCGACATTTACTACTGCGTGTCTGCGAGTTCCCCGATGCGGGCCTCGGGGCCGCGCGGCGGCGCACTCGAGGTGGGCCTCATCAGCAAGAACCCGGCCGACGCCGACAAGCGAGTGCGAACTTTCGCAGCCGCCGTGGAGATGGCCGTCATGACAGCGGTCGAAGCCCCGAGGGCACAGGAGATGACGTTTGACTGGGCGCCGCCGAAGCCGGATCGGTCGCGCATCGCCGACCTCGAGGCGCCCGGGGGCAAAAGCGAATTACGCTTTGTTGCGCCCAAGATGGGCCGCGAGCTTGTGAGAGGGGCGGCCGCGCTCGCCGAGCCACTCGCCCGCGAGATCCTCGACGAGATCAGCCTTGCAGGCTTCTCCCGAATGCGTGACGTTCTCGCCGCCCGACAATCCAAGCTCGACGCCGCCCAGGAGGCGCTCGACAAGCTCCGCCGGGCAGGCCTGATAACACTCGAGCACCTGCTGGAGTGCAAGAAATACGGCACGCCGCTTACAAGGCTGAGCGATCCCGACAAGTTGCAGACGCCCGAGGTAGGCGCCTTGGTGTGCCCATCGTGCGGCGGGCACTTCCTCGATGAATCCCTGTGCGAGGGATTCTCCGTTTCCGATGCGGGCAAGCGCCTCGCCCGAAAGGCTCACTGGCTCAGAACGCTCATAATGTATAAGCTGGCCGAGCTCGGCGTGCCGCTCGAGTCTATGCTTCAAAACGTGTCGGAGTCCGGCGAGGACGTCGACATCGCCGTCGAGTTTCTCGGCCGGTTCTGGACCTTCGAGGTCAAGCAGGGCGATTTCACCGCGGGCGATGTTGTCGGATTCAACAATCGCTGTGCCCGCCACCGCCCACAGAAAGCGTTTGTTGTGAGCACGGCAAAAGTAACGCCCGACGCAAAACGGCTGCTCGGGGAGGCGGCAACAGGCGATCCGCCGGTTTGCCTCGAGGGCCTGACCAAGGCCGGAGAGGCGCTCCGCGCAGAAGTATACGCCGCATCGCTGGGCTATGCTTGTGGGCGCCTGCAAGTCATCGAAGATATCACCGGCTACGACGTGGCGCGCGTTGCAGCGGCACGATTCGAGGAAGAAGCACCCGTACGCAGGCATTCGATCGAGCCGCCCCAGCCGCCCGACCCAGAAAAACAATCCGCAAGCAGTACCGCCAAGCTTCGAGATCGACCGATACCGCAGAAGCAATAGAACAGCCCCGACGCACAATCGCGCTCCTCACAACAGCCGGCAACCACCGGGGCCGTGGGCGCACGGATGCCGCCTTCCCACGAGAAAGTCCTTTTCTTGCGGGAACCTTCCGCCGAAAAGGAACACTAAGTAGACAGAGACCGCGCATAGCACTATCAAGATAAGGCAACACACCCATGGCACGGCTACACATGCGGGAGGGCCTGTTGCTCTTGCTGGCCTGCACGCTGCTGAGCGGGCGCGCAGCGGCGGGGAAACTCGAACACGTCAACGGCCACCAGGTGATTCCGGGCCGGATACTGCTCCGCCTGGCCCACGGAGAAAAAGCCGCGGCAGACGTCAGGAACATCGGTTTCAAATTCCGCCGCTCATTTCGGCTTGCACGCGCACAGCTTTGGCGAACCCCCAGAGGGATGCCGGTGGCACGGGCAGTCAGGATCGCCCGAAGAATCCCCGGCGTGATCGCCGTAGAACCCGACTACGTGCGGAAAATCGACCTGCTGCCCAACGACACCTACTACAGCAAGCAGTACGCTCCCGGCAAAATGAACCTGACCGACGTGTGGGACAGTAGAACCGCCGCCGACGTCATCGTGGCCGTGATCGATACCGGCATCCAGCGCGATCACCCCGACCTTGCCGACAACGTTTACGTCAACCCCAACGAACAGCTCGACGGACAAGACACCGACGGCAACGGCTACATTGACGACGTCGGCGGGTGGGACTTCGTGGGCTCGGACCTATCCAGCCCCGTGCCGGACAACGACCCGTCGGACTTCCACGGGCACGGCACAAGCGTGTCGGGCGTGATCGGTGCAATCGGCAACAACACGCTCGGCGTTGCCGGCGTTGCCTGGCAGGTGAAGATACTACCCATCAAGATAGGCGAAGACTCAACCACACCCAACCTGTCGTCGCTCGGCAGCATACAAGCCGTGGACTATGCCGTGGGCCGGGGCGCCATTGTCATAAACGCCAGCTACAGCGGCGACACCTACTCGCACTTCGAGCTCGACGCCATCCAGGCCGCCCAGGAGGCAGGCGTGATCTTCGTAACCGCCGCCGGAAACAGCGGCGCCGACATCGACGCAAACCCCGCCTGGCCCAGCTTCTACAACCTCGCCAACATCCTCTCCGTGGCCGCAACCACCAGCAGCGACTCGATGCCGAGCTGGTCGAACTGAACCTTATGCTTGGCGACCCGTCGGGCTGGCCGAAGAATATGTTCGAGGGCTGGAAGCTCCCTGCCAGTGGTTCGATCCCTGCCGGCTTCCGGCTGTGGGGCGGCGTCAAGCTGGGCCAGCAGTGGCT
>JABMSA010000410.1 GCA_013202185.1 Planctomycetota bacterium | reverse complement strand
TCGGGCTGTTCGTGTTTCACCCCCCGATCGCCGCGCCTGCAATCAACGTCGATCTCGCGACGGCCGGCGACGGAAGCGCAGCCAGGGGGGTGTTCAACTTCATGTTCTCCGGCACGAAGACCCTCTCGGGCGAGAGCGACCTGCCGGCAGTCTTCCCGCTGTTGTTCATGGTGATCGCCTGCGGGGCGGTGTCGGGCTTTCACAGCCTGGTTTCATCGGGCACCACCGCAAAGCAGATATCCAACGAGACCGAAGCGCGCATAGTCGGTTACGGCGGGATGGTATTTGAAGGGGTGCTGGCAATTGTTGTCATAATAGCGTGCACGGCCGGGGTGGCGTATGTTGCTACTGCCGGGGGGAGCACGCCCGAGCAGCGCTGGCACCAGCGATACTCGAGCTTCTCGGCTATGAACAAGCTCGGCCCGAAGCTCGATGCCGTGATCACCGGCGGCGGGTTGATGATGTCGAAGGCCGGTTTGCCTTTCAGTTTTTCCATCGCGTTTGTGGCTGCGGTGGCGGTGGCATTTGCAATGACGACCCTCGACACCGGCACGCGCCTGCTGCGGTACAACATCGAGGAGTTCGGGTCGCTGCTGAAAATCAGGCTGCTGGCCAACCGCTATTTTGCTTCGGCCGTGGCGGTGGCCGCCCTGGCTTTTTTCGCTTTCAGGCAGGGCCAGGCGTTTGCGCTTTGGAAACTCTTCGGTGCATCGAATCAACTGCTCGCGGTGCTCGGGCTGCTGGTTGCAACGGTCTACCTCTACCGGCGCGGCAAGTCGGTTGTTTATACTCTGGTGCCGATGTTGTTTCTCGCCACTGCCACCGCGGCGGCGATGGTGTCGACGATTCAAAAGTCCTGGCCGAAAGACGGGGAGGGCGACCTGGGCCTGGTGGCTGTGGCGTCGATCGTGCTTTTCATTGCGGCGTGGCTGGGCGTAGAGGGCATCCTCGCCATGCGCACGCGCGGTCGAGAGAGCATCGACGCGGAGCCTGCGGATACGGCCGCCCCGTGAGCCTCGCACCACACGCGCACCTTCGTTTCCAGCGAGCATTGCCTACGTGGCAAAGTATCCGCGCGCAAGGCGGGCCTGCGCACTTAATCTTTTGATATTTCAGGCCGATACGTATAATATATGTGCATAGACAGGACGACTTTATCTCTCAGCGGGGCTCGCACGGAAAGCCTTTCTCCCGGTCGGACCGGCCTGTCGGAACCAAACACTCGCGAAATGTATAGCGGCATAAACGACCTCCTCGACTGGCTTCAAGACGCGCGGTTTGTCGACCACCGCGAGGCAACGCCGTTGATCGAAGTGATAGAGGAACTCGACGACCTTGCCCGCAGCGGCGAGGATCTCAGCGACCTCGATCTGCGCGCCCTCCGGCAGTGCGCCAACAGCGACAATGAGCGCATCAAGAAGTGCACGATCGTTGCAATGGCCCGGTTCGGCAGCCCTATCCCCCTGGCAGACCTCGAGGAGCTGCTCTCCGATGACTCGCCGATCGTGCGCCAGCTAGCCGCAGCAACCGCCGGCTCGATTGATCAGGCGGCATCGCCGGCTGCACTCATCAGCCTGCTCGACAATGCCGAAGAAGACCCGGAGGTGCGCCAGACAGCCGCGCTGGCGCTGGGCAAATTGCAGCACCCCGAGGTACCCGCGGCGCTCGCCCGGGCATTGAAAGATGCAAACCAGGGCGTTCGCAAGTTTGCGGTCAAGGCGTTCGCCGATCTGGGCGCGACCGCCGGCGTCGACTCGGCCCTTGAAACGCTGTACGAGTTGCTGAAGGATGAAATGCCCGACGTCCGCGCGCACGCGGCCGAAGCCCTCGGCAAGATTGGTGACGTGCGTACGCTCGAGATGCTCCAAAGCCGAGAGACAATCGAGCAGGACTCGGACGTGCTCGAGGCTATTGCGGCCGCCGTTGACGATCTCGAGGAAAAGTTTCACGCCCCGCCGTTGCAGCAGGAGGCGGCTGAAGATGAACATACACCCGCACCCGAGGAGCCGCCGCCGGCCGTTCAAGCCGAGCCCGACGAGAAACCGGAAGCACCCGAGAAGCCTACTGCGGAAAAAACCGATATCGTCGCAATAATGTACCAGGCGGCGGCGGGGCTGAGATGCGACATCAAGAGGACCGAGACAGGACTTTCGCTCGTCGTGCCTGTGAATGAACAACTTGAGCATGTCGTTGAGCTAACGGTAGTCGAACAAGACGGCGACCGCGTCCTTCGCATAACATCAGCCTTGGGGCCGGCCGATTGGGGCAACTATCGGCAGGCGCTCCTCCTCAACCGCCATCTCGTTTTCGGTGCGATATCGCTGCAGAAAGGACGGCCCAACGATACTTTCGTGCTGAGCGAAGCGATCTCCGCCGATCACGCCACCATCGAAATCCTCTCGAAGGCCATATCCTACGTCGCCTCGGCCGCTATTCAGATGGGCAAGGAACTTGCCGTAGAATGACCGCCCGGCGGCCATACTTAAACACACCGAATACCTTTGCACACCTCCGCCAATTGCGGCGCAGTTTTTACGTTGAAACGTTGCCGGGTAGTTGGTAGGTTGTGTTGTTGCGCCCGGCGCCGGGTGCATGCACACATTCACGGGCCGTTGATTGTTCTGAAGATGACGCGGAAGCGAATATGGATCCTGGTGTGTTTGAGCCGAGGTTTTACCGCAAGTGGACCGGATGCGGCAAGCTGGTGGGCTTCAATGTGCAGGTGGAGGAAACCGATCTCGCCGTGAAGGCGTCGGTGGCCGCTCGCAAGTATGCCAGGGAACTGGTGATCATGCACAGGGCCAAGCTGGTGGGGTACGCGAATGAGAATCCGCGATTCGTTACGAGCATGCGGCCGCTCGAGACGGCGGACGACGCACCGGGCGTGGTGCGTATGATGGCCGAAGCGGCGGCAGCGTATGACGTGGGCCCGATGGCGGCCGTTGCCGGGGCGATAGCGCAGCTCGTGGGCGAAGGGCTGCTGGCGCGGATGAAGGAATCGGGCGTTGAGGCACCCGAGGTGATTGTCGAGAACGGCGGCGACTGTTTCATCAAGACGAAAGCGCCGGCCGTGGTGTCGCTGTATGCGGGGCCGAGCTCGCCCTTCAGCGGGAAGCTGAAGATTCGAATAGACTCGACCCGCGGCCCGCGCGGCGTCTGTACGTCGTCGGGAACGGTGGGGCACAGCACGAGTTTCGGCAAGGCCGACGCCGTGGTGGCGGTGGCGGCTTCGGCTGCTCTCGCCGATGCGGCGGCCACGGCCATCTGCAACGCCGTGAAGCAGCCCGACGACATCCAGAGGGCACTCGACGCCGAGAAGAAGCGCCGCAAGTTGCAGGGCCTGCTTGTGGCGATGGGCGAGCATCTGGGGGCGTGGGGAGAGATCGAGATTGTGTGAGGGCTTCCGCCAGGTCGCGCAGATGCAGGAAGGACCACGACACGCGCCGCACAGCGTTTGGTTTTCCGGTGTTTCCGCCGAAAAACGTTTCGAAAAACCAATAGCCGGCTCAGGCGCGGCCCCGGGTTGCCGCCGGCAGACAATAAGAGAAAAAAAGGAAGGAGCCACTGATGGCCAAAGTAATGGTGACGGATATCAATGCCGAGACGTTTGCGGAGGAGGTGCTGGAGTCGCCGGTACCGGTGGTGGTGGAGTTCTTCACTCCGATGTGCCAGTTTTGCAGGCGTTTCGAAGCAACTTTCGATTCGCTCGCGGACGAATACGAGGAGGCGGTGAGGTTTCGCCGGGTAAACGCCGCGCAGGAGCGGGAGCTTGCGGTTCAATACAATGTGTTTGGCGTTCCCACGACCATCATTTTTGAAGGGGGCGAGCCGATAGAGCGCTTCAGCGGGCTGGTGCCCGAGACACAAATAGCGAAGGCTATCGACAACCTGCTGCACTGACGGGCAAACGTTGCGTGGACGCGACGATTCGGAAATCCGACCGCGACACACTTTCGAATCCATCTCAACAAATCCGAAAGCCCAAGAGTTTTTGAGAGGGGGTGGGGGGGAGAACTTTTTGCAAAAAGTTTTCCTCCCACAATA
>JABMSA010000409.1 GCA_013202185.1 Planctomycetota bacterium | reverse complement strand
GCCGAAGCCGGCAAACTGCCCGCGCAGCGTGGGGTCATAAGTAACGTTGAGCAGTTCGGAGCCGTATCGATAGCTTCCGAACATGTCGGGCGTCACGAAGCTGGTGCCGGCGTAGTTGCGCTCGTCGCCGAGAATGCGATCAAGCTCGAGCGGATGCCCGATGGACTCGTGGATCTGCAGGATCATCTGGTCGGGCGCCGGCAGCAGCGCCATCGTGCCCGTCGGACAGTTGGGAGCGGCGAGCAGCTCGAGTGCCTCGTCTGCGATGCGCGGTGCTGCGTCTCGAAAGCCGATCTGATCGAGCACTTCCATTCCTCCCTGCCGGCAGTAGCCCCTGCCGCCCAATGAGCGCTGCTGCGTCTCGACGCCTTCGTTGGCGGTAACGCGCAGCTCGGGTGCCATGAGGCTGAACCGCTGGAAGGCCCGTCCGCCGCCGGATGTCAGGTACAGCGTTTCGGCCTGCGTGTGCCAGAGGTCCGCCCGCCAGTCGGCGATGCGGTCATCGGTTTTCAGGCGTTTGTTTTCGGCCTGCAGCAATTCGATCTTGTGGCTGAGCGGCACCGAATCCCACGGTATCTCTTCGGGTCCGATGAACTCGCCGCGGGGATCGGGAAGGGTGATCAGTGTGAAGTCGACCACGCTCCGGCCCGCCGTTTGCGCGGCCCAGTAAACGGCCTGGTCCACGGCCTGCTTCAGCCCGGCGGCCGAGAGGTCGCTGGTGGCGCCGTAGCCCAGCCCGCCTTTGTGCATGACGGTTATCATCACGCCGGAATCTTCGGCGCGGTGCACGGGCTGGGTGACATTCTGCCGCACGGCGACAAGCTCGCCGCGTTCGTTCACAAATCGAAGGGAGCAGAAATCGACGGCCGGCAGCAGGTCACGAAAGTGCGATTCGAGCGTCTCGAGCATTGATGTATCTCCGTGCGAGGTGGTGGGCGCGCATGGATTGCCGGGGGTTGATGTGTACTTTCTTCCGCATCCCTTCTCACTCCCCGTCTTCTGAGCCATCCCCTGCCTATTCGGCGGCTTCCTCGCGCTCGGCCATGAGTTTTTCCAGCTTCTCGACGCCTTCCTTGCCGATATAAAAGAGATGAAATTCCTTCTCGAGTTCGGCGAACCGAACGCCGATGTAGCTGGACATGGCGCCCTTCTCGAAGAGCTTGCCGGTGTAGTAGGCGGTGAGGTAGTCGACAAAGCGCTCGCGGCATTTGCCGTCTTCGGCTTCCATCAGGAAAAGCGCAAGCGCCGCCGACTGCGGATAGCCGATGCCCGACGCCTGGAATCCTTCGTAGAAGAGTTTGTCGAACTTCTTCAGCGGCATGGCGTTGCCCGACTCGAGGATGGGTATGAAGTTCTTGACCCATGGAGCGTCCTTGCCTTCGGTGGAGATGCGGCCGTCTTCCTGGCGGTAGCAGGTCTCCATATAGGTCGCTGCGGCCTCGACCACCCATGCTCCGAAGCCGTACGGGCGGGTCTTCTCTCTCATTTCAGCCAGCATCTGGTGGGTGGTTTCGTGCTTGAGAACGCGGATGTTGGTGTGCCAATCCATCTTGAAGAAGTTCGATGTTCTCGCGCGGCCGAGGTACACCCCCAAGGTTGCCCCGCCAACGCCTACCGCCGTCGCGTATTGCTCCTGCGTGGCGAAATAATTCACTTTCATCCGGGCCTTGCTTCTCTTGGAGCCGAAAAGCATCTGGCTTTGGCTCTTGGGTGAGAAATAGCTGACGAAGACGCTGAAGAAGACGTTGTAATTCTCCTCGACGATCTTGCCAAACGCAACGGCATCGGCGAGGCCGACGTTTGTCTTGATCTCGAAGTGCTCGGTGTTGTATTTCCACGCGTGCGCCCACTCGTTGCGCAGATCCTCCACCGTCTCCTTGGGGTACCACTTCCCACCCACGGGCATCATGCCTTCGTCGTACTTTGAGAGGTATTCCTTTGGGATCCAACCGTATTCGTCGGTGAAGATCTTGCCGCGCTTGACCTGGCCGGTATCGTATTTTCTTCGCCACTCGCCGCGAAACTTGACTTGCCCCAGCAGCTTGCGCGCCTGTGCGTGGTCGGGGTCGTAGTGGATCACCTGCCAGACCATGTCGTAGGCGCGGCCTATCAGCCCGGTCTTGTAGCACTTGGCTCCGAGCTTGAAAAGCTCGGAAGCATGATCGCGAAACAGCTTCCCCTTCTCCTTGTCGAACTCGGCCTTGTCGTCATCGGCGGGGGTAGCGTCGGGGGTGGCGGGCGGATCTCCCTCGAGCTTGGGGTCCATCTTGCGAGCGATCACCCAAAGCTCGGCGGCCTGCACATTGAGACCCCTCTCGCCGCACCATTTTGCCAGTTCCTCAAGCTTCTTGCCGAACGAAATGTTTTCCTCATCGAGGAAGTGCTTGAACTTCCGCTCCATGTTCTCCGAGCGTTTTCGGTCTGCCTTGTCCTGGGCGCGCGTATCGCGTGCATCAGCAGGGCAAGCCGCCGCCGCCACGACTACCATTCCCACAGCCGCTGCAATCAGGATCCTTCTCATCGTTATGCCTCCTTACAACGTACAGTGTGTTTCCGAGTACCCCTTATAATAATAATACATGCCGCGAAACGCAAGACATTTATTGATGGTGTTGCGCTTGAGGGTGTGCTTGCGAATCTTGG
>JABMSA010000408.1 GCA_013202185.1 Planctomycetota bacterium | reverse complement strand
CCTCTACGCGTTCCGATACGACGCAGATCAGTTCCACGGCCTGCCGCGCAACAGTTTCATCAGGGCCCTCCGCGCCGAAGGCATCCCTTCGAGCGGCGGCTAGCGCGAACAGTATAACGACGGCCTGCTCGACTAGGCGATCAACTCGCGCGGCTTCAAGCGTCTGTTCCCCGCCGAGCGGCTGAAAGCCTATCGCGACAGCTTCCAGGAACTCAAAGGCAACAAGCAGGTCTGTGAGACGACCGTCGGGTTGTTTCAGACTCTGCTCCTGGCCGACCGCAGCGACATAGACCACATCATCGAAGCGATCCGGAGAATTCACGCCCACAGCGCCGCGCTGGCGACGTGATCAAGGCCGGCGTCTTCCGTAGAGAAAGGTTTGTCATGAAGATAGTTGTAACTGCCGCGCAACCTTCGTTGGAAGCAGCCGTCGATCCTCGATTCGGTCGTTGTTCTTACTTCTTGATCGTGGAAACAGACGATCTGGCCTTCGAGGCCGTGGAAAACCCCAACGTTGCGCTGGGTGGAGGCGCTGGTATCCAATCGGCGCAACTGATGAATGAGAAGGGCGTGAGATTCGTGCTGACGGGCAACTGCGGTCCAAACGCCCATCAGACCCTTTCGGCTGCCGGGGTTCAGGTAATCGTCGGCTGCTCCGGCGTCGCCCGGGATGTTGTTGAAAAGTTCACGGCTGGGCAACTCCATGCAGCCAACGAACCCAATGTGGCAAGTCATTTTGGCACAGGTGGTCCGAACGCGGATAGCCAGGCACCGCCGTCGCAGCAGTTCCCGGCAACGGGCGCCGCCCAGCAACCCCCGTTGGCTGGCATGGGGATGGGCCGTGGTAGAGGTGGCGGTCAGGGACAAGGGATGGGGCGCGGTGGCGGCAGGGGACGTGGAATGGGAAGGGGTATGGGCGGTGGCGGTATGGGCGCCGGTGCTTGGCCCCCCGCGCCGATACCCCAGACGGTCCTTCAGCCACCCCAGAGCGGGGGCAAACAAGACGAGCTCAGCCTGCTGAAGCAGCAAGCGAAGGCCGTGGGCGAGCAGATGCGGAGCATCGAGGAACGCATTCGTCGTTTGGAAGAGGAAGAAGGGAGTTGAAGACCATATTGCGTATTCGGAGTCGTTGAATCGTTCCTTTGCCAACAGGAAGAGTATTGGACAGCCCCAACCTTCGCCAGGAGGCCCATCCGAATTGCATCGTGTGCGGCCCTAAGAGTGAATCTGGATTGCACCTCGCGTTTGCCACCTTGAAGGACGGCGGTGTGCAGGCGCATTTCGACTGCGACAGCGCGTATGAAGGCTTTCCCGGCATGCTCCACGGAGGCGTGATCTCTTGCTTGCTGGACGGAGCAATGACCAATTGCCTGTTTGCGCATGGCCGTAGGGGAATCACTGGTGAACTGAAAGTGCGCTTCCGTCATCCGGTTGTTACCGGGCAAAGTACCCTCGTGCGCGCGTGGATCGAGAGTTCCTCTCCGCCTTTCCACGTGTTGAAGGCAGAACTCATTCAGGATCAACAGGTCAAGGCCAGGGCCACGGGCAAGTTTCTGGAACAAGCCGCACTGGCACAATCAGGTGAAGAACTACCCGTTTGAGGAGAAGACGCACCGTCGGCTTTCGAAGACAATGAAGATCGCGAGACGCCATGAGTAAGTACATCTTCGGCCCGGTGCCTTCCCGTCGCCTGGGCCGATCGCTGGGAGTGGACGTCGTCCCGCTGAAGACGTGCAGCTACGACTGCATCTACTGCCAACTTGGCAACACCACCTGCAAGACCGTGGAGCGAAAAGAGTGGGTGCCGCTGGACGACGTTGTCCTCGAGTTGAAGGACCGGCTCTCATCGCGCCCGGATTACATCACTCTATCCGGGTCCGGCGAGCCCACCCTCTACTCAAGGGTCGCGGAACTAATCGACCGGATCAAAGTGATGACGGACGTGCCCGTGGCAGTGCTCACGAACGGGTCCCTGTTGTGGCAGGAAGAGGTTCGCAGACAGTTGATGAAGGCCGATCTTGTCATCCCCTCGCTCGACGCCGGCGACGAAGTCATGTTTCGCCTCGTGAATCGTCCCCACGAAGACGTATCTTTTGAGAGGATGTTGGCCGGGTTGGT
>JABMSA010000407.1 GCA_013202185.1 Planctomycetota bacterium | reverse complement strand
TTCCTGGCCGGACCAAAGACTCAGCCCGGCACGCCGGCATGTCGCCATCTGCGATGCCCTTTTCCTGCACGATCCTGCACGATAGTTCTTTCCGATCTGTAATAATCTGCGGAATCTGCAAAATCTGCGGATAACTACTCTGAGGACTTCTTTCTTCTCAGTGCCCTCAGTGCTCTCCGTGGTCAATCCTCTTTCTTTTCGGTGTGTGGCGGGTTGAGTTGCTCTTCGGCGATCAGGCGGAACTCGGCGTAGTCGAATGCGATTGGCCGGCGGCGGATCATGAAGTGGGCGATGGCGCGGGCGTGGAGGAGGCGAGGTGATTTTTCTCCGGGGTCTGCGGCGATGAACTCGCAGACGAACTCGCGGGCGGCGGCGATGGAGGCGGGCTCGCCACAGTCGCGCATGACGGGGACGTCGGATTTGCGGCAGTTGAGCACGATGTCATAACCAACGGCGCCCGGGGCGGTGACCATCTTGAATGTGTCGTGTGCCTTGTCGAAGGTGTGGACGGAGCCGGCGTGCAGTTGGGCGGCGTCGAGGGCGTTTTGGATGGCCGACCACACCTCGCCGGAGGAGTTGTGGAAGACGAGTGTGAGCCACGCGCCGGGCCTTAGCACGCGCCGGATTTCGGCGAAGGCCTGCGCCATGAGCGCACCGTAGTCGCCCGTGGCCTTGCGCTGTGTTTTGCTGATGACCGCCTCGCAGGTGGTGTCGGTTTGGGTGCCCAGCCAGCTCTCCCACAGGAGGTTCAGCTCGGAGTATTGGATGTTTGAGCCGAACGGCGGATCGGTGAAAACGTAGTCGATCGACTCGTCGGGGATGTTGGAGAGGTCGGTTGCGGTTTGCGTTGAGACGCACACGCTGCCGCCGGCGGGTGCGCCGGTGCGGAGGTCGGTGTGGCTTCGTGCGATCGCCTTGAGCTTTCTGCGAAAGAGCTGGAAGATGTTGATCTCGGGGTAGAAGCCGGGGATGTACATCGTGCCTAGAATCGGGCCGGGGCTGATGTTGAGGGAAGGTATGAATTTGTTTAGCCGGGATGCGCGCTGCATTATGCCGGTGACGGCGAATAGCAGGCTCGGGCGGAGGGCCGGGGCTGCGCGGCCGGCTTCGCGCCAGAGCGCCGCGATGCACAGGAGCGCCCGCCTGGTGAAGAGCTTGTCGACGGTCGTGATGCCGTAGCCGTGCAGCCGTCGGATTTCGTCGCCTTTGGCCGGGATGGGGTTCGTGGGATACCACAGATCTTCGGGCCATGGGAGGTCGTTGATTCTGCTTATGAGCTGCAGGTCGTGTTTGTCGGGCGCTGCTTCGACGATACCCCGAGAGCCCCTGTCCACCCGCACTGGTTCCATTCCTGCGGGTTTGCTCTGCTTTTTCGTTATCATCGCGCCGCATTTCGGGCATGGGTATTCGGTCAGGACCTTCCGGTTTGCGTCGAGTGCGGCGTGCCAGAGGGCGTATTGTGCGTCGCAGGCCGGGCAGCAGAGCGTGAGCGACCAGAGCGTTTTGTTGAACGGCACCTTGCCATCGGTCCAGCGATCGCTGGTGGCGTAGAGCCATCCGTATTCGCGTTCCACCTTCTGCATGATATTCTTGCCGGCGGCGAGGAAGGCGTCCACGTCCACCGGGCGGGTGTGATTGAACGCGAAGAACGTTGCGGCTGGTGAGAGGTCCGAGAGCACCGCGCGGCGCCCCTGGCGTATGGCTGCGATGCCGGTCATGCCCGAGCCGCAGAATGGATCGAGCACGACCTGCCCGGGCTGTGTGTAGTGTGCTATGAACGCCTCGATGCCCTGCGGCGGCACCTTCGTGTGGTAGGTGTGCGCCCGGTAGAAGCTGGTGCCCTTGCCGGCGCGGACGTCGGCCGAGAAGGGCTCGTCGGGGTAGCCGTTGTGCGGTGCCCTGCCCGCGCGGAGGAACTCTGCAAGGTGGGGGTTCACGGTCGGGGAGTATGGGATGTTGTCATTCATTCGAATTCTTTCACGGGCTCGGCGATCGTTCTTCACCCATCCCTCGCGCTCCTTATCAACCTGTCGCGGAGGTGGGTGTGTCGGCGGCGGATCGCGTCGTTTCTCACGGCTCGTGCAACGGCTTTCATTGTGCCTACGAGCACCACGAGCTTCTTGCCGCGCGTGATGGCGGTGTATAGCAGGTTGCGCTGCAGCATTATATAGTGCTGAGTGACGATCGGAATGATCACCGCCGGATACTCGCTGCCCTGCGATTTGTGCACCGAGATGGCGTAGGCGTGGACCAGTTGGCCGAGTTGGTCGAAGTCGTATTCGACGGATCGGTTCTCGAACTTGACGATGACGATCTGGTCGATCCTGTTGATCTGGTCGATCCGGCCGATGTCGCCGTTGAATACTTCCTTGTCGTAGTTGTTGGTGATTTGCATGACCTTGTCGTTGGTGCGAAATGTGCGGGCGCCTTTCTGCACCGACACGCCGCCTGGGTTCATGCATTCCTGGAGCACGGCGTTGAGGTTGGACGTGCCCACGACGCTCTTGTGCATCGGCGTGAGGACCTGGATGTCGTCCATCGGGTTGAATCCGAATCGCTTCGGGATGCGCTGCGTGATGAGCTTCTCGATGATTGCGGGGATTTTCTCGGTGTCGCTTTCCTGGATGTGATAGAAATCCTCGAGCATCTCGGGTGCGGGGCGCAGCAGGGGCATTTCGCCGTGGTTTATGCGGTGTGCGTTTACGATGATCATGCTGCGGCGCGCCTGCCGGAAGACTTCGTCGAGGCGTGCCACGGTGGCCGTGCCCGATGCGATGATCTCGCGCAGTGCGTCGCCCGGGCCTACGGGCGGGAGCTGATCGACGTCGCCCACGAGCACGAGCATTGCGTGGCTGGGCACGGCGCTGACGAGGTGGTGCAGCAGGTTGATGTCGATCATCGACGCTTCATCGATGATGATTGCGTCGGCATCGAGCGGCTCGGTCTCGTTGTAGCCGAAGTTGCCGTCGCGCGGGTTATACTTGAGCATGCGGTGGATGGTCGAGGCGTCCCAGTTGGTTGCTTCGGACAGCCTTTTTGCGGCCCGGCCGGTGGGTGCCGCGAGCGCCACGCGCAGCTTCTTGGCTCGGAGGATGGGTATGATGCAGTTTACGATTGTTGTTTTGCCGACTCCGGGCCCGCCGGTGATGACGGCCAGCTTGCTGCGGAGGACGTCGGCGAGGGCGCGCGTTTGGCTTTCGCCCAGGTCTATTTTCTGGCGCTGCTGCACCCATTCGATTGCGACGTCGACGTTGATCTTTCCCAGGGGGCAATCGCCGCCGGCGAGCGCGAGGAGCCGCTGCGCCACGCCCATCTCGTCGACATGCAGGCTGTGGAGGTAAACGGGCAGGCCGTCGAGGGATTTGTCGACGACGACGTAGCCCTGCCGCTCGAGCGAATCGACGGCGGTTTCCACGATGTTGTAGTCGACGTCGAGCATCTGCGCGGCGGTCGGCACAAGCTCCTCGTATGGGTAGCAGGTGTGGCCGTCGTCGCGGAGTTCCTGCAGCGAGAAGAAGGCGCCGGCTTCGGCGCGCTCGGGGGAGTCTTTGGCGAAGCCCATGTTCTGTGCGACGACGTCGGCCGTCTTGAATCCGATGCCCGAGACGTCGGTGGCTATGCGGTACGGATTTTCCTTGACGGCCGAGATTGTGCCCGAGCCGTATGCTTCGACCACTCGGGTTGCCATGCCGGGCCCGAGGCCGAGCCCCTCGATGAAGATCATTGCCTCGCGGCGTGCGGCGTGCTTCTTCCAGTCGTGGATGAGCTTCTCGAACTTCTTGGGGCCGATGCCCGGAACGTCTCGGAGGCGCTCGGGCGAGTTCTCGAGGACGTCGAGCGTGTCTTTTCCGAATTCCTTGACAATCCGCTTGGCGAAAACCGGCCCAATGCCGCGAATGAGCCCCGAGCCGAGATACTTGATGAGGCCGGGTATGCTCGTGGGCACGAGTACCTCGTAACGCTCGACCTTGAACTGCCGGCCGAATTGCTTGTGGCTGGCCCAGCCGCCGGCAACGCGCAGATGCTCGCCGGGCCGCAGCGACGGCATGGCGCCGACGATCGTGATCTTGTCGTGACTGCCCTCGGCAATGAATCGCGCCACGACGTAGTCGCCCGAGTCGGAAGCAAACACGATGTTTTCAACCGTGCCTTCCATCTGCTCGGGCCTGGCCGTGGCGTGAGTGGGATCGTTCATGGCAGAAGTAATGTTGCAAAGTGATCCGCGAAACAGTAGAATTGTAGCAATGCGAGGGCGGAAAGACAAGTGCGATTTTGGGTTGTTGCTGCGATGAAACGCCCGGGAGAGCCAACCAGATGATGAAAACGTCGCGGCCGATGCTGCTGCTGCAGGTTGCCCTCACATGCATGATATGCGGCTGCATGGCACGTTGGCAGCCGTCCCCGCCTGGGCAACCTGATGCTGCACACGCCGGATTTCCGCGTCCGCTTCTCTTGAGCGGACCAGTCTGAAACATTGCTGAAACATTGTCATGATACCCTTGATTGCAGTCGGTTTATGGTCGCCCGAAGAGAATCGTTGAAACCGGGCGGCAACCATGTATAATTAGAATGAACCAGAGGACTCTTTCTCGAAACGGAGAGCACATGAATGCATGACGATTGCAGTGTCATCACCAAGCTGATACTCTCGGCCGCCGAGGATGCCCGCAAGGAAACCAGCGGCGAAGCCGAATCGCCGTACACGCAGAAGGTCGAGTGGCCGGTCTCGTGCACGGTGGGGCCCGGCCTCGAGGGCGCGATCGCGTGCGAAAGCAGCGTCGGATACGTCAACGGCTCCAAGGGATTGCTGATCTACCGAGGGTACGACATTTTCGATCTGTGCGCGCACTCGACCTTCGAGGAGGTGTCGTATCTGCTGTTGCACGGCAACCTGCCGACCGCCGAGCAACTCGAGACCTACCAGCAGAAGCTCGTGAGCTACCGATACGTGCCCAAGACCATGCGAGTGCTGATGGGCTTTCCGATCGAGGAGCTGAACACGATGGCGGCCCTCCGCCTGGGCACCCTCTTCCTCCGCCAGAAGAAGACACTAATCGACCAGGAAGCCGCACGGCCGGACATCGAAAGCGCTATCGGCTCAGATGAAGATTCCATCCCGATGGAGATCGCGCCCTACGGCGAGCCGCACGCAATATACGAATTCAAGCGCAAGGCATCCACCGCGCAAGCCGACGACGCGGCGAGCCCCGAGTCGTGCTATCACCTGATCTCGGGCGTGGCAACCATCGCCGCCGCCATCAGGCGAATCAGGGACGGCAACATGCCCATAGAGCCGGACCCCGACCTGAGCCACGCGGGCAATTTCCTCTATATGCTCACCGGCCGCCGGCCCACACCCGTCGAAGAGCGAGTGATGGACATTGCCCTGATCCTCCACGCCGACCACGGCATGAATGCCAGCACGTTCGCGTGCATGGTGGTGGCGTCGACTCTGTCGGACATCTACTCCTCCGTGGACGCGGGTATCGGCGCCCTCAATGGGCCGCTGCACGGCGGCGCAAACGAGTTGGCCCTCAGAACGCTCAGGAGCATCGGCGGCGTCGGCAACGTGAAGGGATGGTTCGAGCAGGCGCGCGCCTCCAAGCAGAAGATAATGGGTTTTGGCCATCGCGTGTACAAGGCCTACGATCCGCGAGCGAGGGTGCTCGGCCCCCTGAGCAGGCACCTGGCCGAAGGCAACCCCGACATCCAGCCGCTGTTCGAAACCGCCCGGGCACTCGAGTGCGAGGTGGCCTCGACCCTCGGCGTGGAAAAGAAGATCTTCCCGAACGTCGATTTCTTCTCCGGGCTGGTGTACACCAGCATGGGCATTCCGCCCGAGCTGTTCACACCCGTATTCGCGGTCAGCCGTGTTTCGGGGTGGACTGCCCGCGTGCTGGAGTACCTCGAGAACAACCGCATCTTCCGCCCGCGCGCTATGTACGTAGGCCCGTTTGGCAAAAAGTATGTGCCCCTCGAGGGCCGCTCAGATGACGAGGCCGATGAGGGGTAGAGGATGAAACAGCGGCTGCTCCGTTGAGGATGGGGGGCTCTTGGGCTTTCGGAGGGGTGGCGCGGACAATTGCATCTTCCTCATGGCTGACCAACTTATTAGTATTTTCCTCACCGAATCTTCAGCGTCAGTATCCCGTGCTTGTGCAGGTCGGTTGCGAAGGTTGCCGCGCGGCTTCAGTATGCGGGAATGTTCGTTACTGAGCCGGCAAAGTGCCGTGAGTGCCAGCTTATCGGACTCCCCCTCGACGTAAACCCAGATTCTCATTCCATGAGCTCCAACTCTCCGGATCGATGTAGATCCGCAAGCGTGTTTCCTCCGACAGCCTTCAGCATCTTTCGCAGGCTCTCGCGATTCCAGGGGCGATTCCAATAGACACTCGGCCCTTCGCGCGACATCACGGCAATATCCTTCAGATCGAAGCAGTTCAGAAGATCGGGGCTATGTGTGGTAACCAGGACCTGCGTGTTCTCTGAGGCTCCTTTGATCATGTCGGCAACCAACGGTAACAGCTTGGGATGCAGGCCCGCCTCGGGCTCGTCGATTGCTATCAACGGAGGCGGCGCCGGATTCAACAAGGCCACCGCCAAGCACAGGAAGCGCAATACCCCATCCGACAAGTCCCATAGCTCCATAGGACGCCCGATATCCCGTTCACGGTGTCTGATTTCAATCGAGACTTCGCCTGGAATAGTTCCCCAGTTCTTCAGGCGTCAAATCCTCGGGCGAGACCAATCTGTAATGCTTCTCGCCGGCGACCCGGATGCCGTCGTCAGTCTCTTCAAACTCAAACATGGCAATCAAATGATCATCCATGAACTGAACAGCGACCGGCCGGCATATCAACCCCGGTTTTCTTAGTGGCCATACATCATCCCTACCCGTTCCATCGCAATACAACGACCTCCTCGCGGAGCTGTTCTTTTGTGGCAGTGGCAAAC